>NZ_FUXM01000012.1 GCF_900167165.1 Carboxydocella sporoproducens DSM 16521
ATTGTTTGTCTTTCAACTTCAATTTTACCACAGGTGGATGCCTGTTGCTTATTTTTTACAACATTTGAGGCTGGGGTGAATTTTTCCCTCAGCCTCTTGTTTTGCGCTAAAAACCAGGTCATCCAGTAGAATATTGGCTAACAGAGGCCTTAAAGGTCCTCCTTGTGGCGTTCCTTCCTCCGTTTCCCGGACGACCCCGTTCACTATCACTCCGGCATTCAGATAAGCGCGTATCAGCCTTAGCACAAATTTATCTCTCACCTTGCGGACCACTCGAGCCATGAGTATATTATGGTTGACGCTGTCGTGCTCGTCGTACGAACGCATCGGTTCCTTTTCACCTTTCGGTTCGGCCCTTCCGCTTTCCGGCGTCCCATACTGGCGTACTATAGCCTCTGCTGACTCCTGCGGATTCAGTAGAATCTTTCGACTCTGGTTACCAAATCGCTTGGCGTATTCCACAGGCCTCCTCAGATAAGAACATCATCTTTCCTCCTGCGCTTGCCCAAGTTTACCGCTACAGCCTTTGGCGGCTTTGGATTTTGTTGTGCGTTGGCAACTCATCCGACTATAACGGCCTCAAATTGGGTTCGTGTACCTCAAGCCGTGCGTTTGCCTACGGCTTCCTTCAGATTCCGCCTCGCGAAGCACACCCTTGCCTTTGGCTAACGGTAGGCGCTCGCCAGCCCCAGTTCAAGACTTTTACTCTATAGATGACGCCCATGCTGGGCGTACAGCACAAAAGAAAGGAGTCTGGCAGTCAGACTCCTTTCTTTTATGTTTATTTTTTCTTATTCACTTGTTTTTTTGCTCCTTTTTTAGTTGCCTTTATTTTTTTTGCTTTTTTTACCGCTTTTTTAGTGGATTTTTTAACAGGTTTTTTAACAGTTAATTCAACTTTTTTAGTAGGAGTTGTAGGAGTTGCCGGAGTTGCCGGTGTTGCAGCTGCAAATGCCATACTAGAACCTATAAAGCTGGCTAAGGTGCCTACTAAGATAATTTTTTTGGTTGTTTTTAACATAAAAATACGCCTCCTTTAAATTTAAATTTATTTAGCATGCATATATTTTTTTAAGCAAATTCTATGCCAAAACAAATTGTCGCCGAATTATTCATTTAACAGGACTTGCTTGTAATACTTTTGAAAAAAATGGGTAATTTTCGCCCATACCTTTGGGCAAAAATTACCCACGATCTTTTTAATCCTGTAATTTATGCTCTTTCATCTTAGCATATAAAGAACGTCTATTAAGCCCAAGTTTTTTTGCCGCTAAAGTTCTATTCCAATTAGTTTCCTCTAAAACCTTTAATATTATCTTTTTTTCAATATCAGCAATTATCTCTTTAAGAGGCAAATGCTTAAAATCGTTTTCAATTTCAAAATCTGTTAAATTTATAGGTAAATGTTCTGGCAAAATTATATTTGATTGTGTCATAATTACCGCTCTTTCACAAATGTTTTCTAATTCCCTTATATTTCCAGGCCAATCATAATTTTGCAAAATCCTCAGCGCATCATTAGATATACCCTTAATTTTTTTGTTAAATTCAATGCTATATTTATTCAAAAAATATTGTACCAATTGTGGTATATCTTCCTTGCGTTCTCTTAACGGAGGTAAAAAGATAGGAATAACATTTAATCTAAAATATAAATCTTCTCGGAAACTACCCTCTTTTATCATTCTCTCCAAATTTTTATTTGTTGCAGCAATAATCCTTACATCTATTTTAATTGATTCAGTTCCACCCACTCGTTGAATTTCTTTTTCCTGTAAAACTCTCAATAATTTAGCCTGAATAGGTAAACTTATCTCCCCAATTTCATCCAAAAAAATACTTCCATTATTCGCCAGTTCAAATAATCCATATTTTTTACTAACTGCACCCGTAAATGCTCCACGTTCATGACCAAATAATTCACTTTCTAATAAATTTTCTGGTAGAGCTGCACAGTTTACTTTAATGAATGGTCCATTATGACGGTTACTATTGAAATGAATTGCTTTGGCTACTAATTCTTTACCTGTTCCGCTTTCTCCAGTTATTAAGACAGTAGCATTTGTGTTAGCAACCTTACCTATAATTTTATAAACCTCTTGCATAGATGAACTATTTCCTATAATTGTTTCTGGTTGATAAACCTGTTCTAGTTGCAAACGTAACTCTTTTATTTCACTAGCTAATTGTTGCATTTCTAATGCTTTTTTGATTATTAATAATAATTCCTCAATGTTAAAAGGTTTAACAATATAGTCAAATGCCCCCAGCTTCATAGCCTGAATTGCTAATTCTGTTGTAGAATAGGCAGTCATTAGAATTACATTAATGTTTTTGTTTTCATTTTGTATTTTCTTTAAAATATCAAAACCGCTTAAACCTGGCATTTTTATATCCATCAATACTACACTAATTTGATGCTTGTTTATTAATTCCAAAGCCAACTGCCCGTTTACAGCCTTGAAAACTTTATAACCTTCTTCCTCAAGTACTTCTTCTAAAAAATCAAGCACACTATCTTCATCATCAACTATTAATATATTCATGTACTGATCCCTCCTTCATAAGGTTTTAAATTTCTCCGTTTTTCTCGCTTAATCTCAGATTTCACTTTGACAATAACCAACCATTTGGCTGATTATAACGGCAGTGCATAATCTTGGATGAATATGGGTAACCACAACCAGACCGCTTATGCATTTTACAATATCTGGTCGGTAGAATTCCACATATTCTCCAGCGGCAACCCTCCCATGTCTCACAGGGTCTTTGCCCTAAATTCCCTCGTTCTGCCTGCACTGGAGGTGGAATGTCAGAAATGCTCCTTTACAGGGTCTTAGCCCGAATGGATGTTAGCCTGACTATCCCGACTCCTGGTTGTCAAAGTGCTAATCTTTATTGATTAAGCAAGAAAAACAGAATCATTCCTTTCCGCACACCGCCTGACTGCCCCTGACGCCGCGGTCTTGAGCCTGACAAGGGCCACACAGCAGCTCCGCTCGCCCTTGACAGGCGAAAAGGAGCGTGGTGTATAATGGCCTCTTGCGGTGGGCGTTTATACGCTGCCGCCATCATCGGCCGTTTATTTGTGATTTATTCCCAACACTCTTGGGGAACAGGGTGGTTTAAGGATAATATTACAACAAATTCACTGCCTTTATTTTCCATACTATGAACTTCTATTTCCCCACCATGATTTTTTACAATTTCATATGCGATAGCCAAACCTAATCCCATACCTTTAGGTTTTGTAGTAAAAAAAGGATCAAATAACCTAGAGTATAACTGAGTTGGTATGCCCACTCCAGTATCTTTAAAACTAATTTTTATGGCTTGCTGTTTTTCATCAAACCAGGTAGTAATATGTAATGTCCCACCATCTGGCATAGCTTGTATAGCATTGTAAATTATATTATTAAAAACAATTTCCAGTTGACTTTCATCACATCTAATCAAGGGTAAATTTTGCTGTAAATCAATTTTTATTTTTATAGAAGTTGGAATAATTTCTTGGACAAAAGCCAAAACTTTTTTAATTATATGATTTACATTTTGTTCTATCAGATTTATCTGTTGTGGTTTAGCAAAAAAAAGCAGTTTTTCAACCAGGTTATTTAAACGTTCAATCTCTCTAGTTATCGTTTTTAAAGCTTTTTGACTAGGAATTTGATTTCCTTTTTTTAGCCAAAATTGAATATAACCATGTATCGCAGTAAGAGGATTGCGAATTTCATGAGCAACCCCAGCCACTAGCGTCCCTAAAGATGTTAACCTTTCACTTCGTCTGATAATGCTAAGCATTTTTTCTCTTTCAGTTATATCTCTTATTGTTAAAGCTATACCCAAGAATTTTTCATTGAAATCTTTTAATATTGCTGTTCCTATCAATAAATCTATTTGTTGTTTTGCTCTATTTGTTAATGTTATTTTTTTATCTTTTATTCCTTGTTCATATTTATACGTTTCATCTATCACCTGTTTAATTTCATCTTCAATTATTATTTCAGTATACTTTTTATTGTTCATTTCAATAACCGGGTTTATCTGTAATATGTTTATAAAAGCTCTATTAATTAAAATTATTTTCTTGTCAAAATCCAATGCCAATATTCCTTCATCAATACTATTTAATATTATTTTGTTATAACCATAAACTCTTCTTAATTCTTCAGATAAACTATTAATTGCTTTGGCGATCTCACCTATCGGGCCTACACTAACAGGTATAAAAGTATTTAAATTTTGTTTTAACTGTGACAGGCCATATTTTATTTTTTTTACCTCTTTTTCAAAATTATTTATTAAAAAAACACTACCACTAATACCAACTAAAAAACCTAATATAATTATTTTATAAATTTTATTCCTGCTATTTTCAAGATTTTGTATTGATGGTTGTAAATTTTCTCGTACCCAAACTACACCAATAATTTTACCGTTTACATAAACAGGTGAATAACCCTCTATACTACCGTTCTGATTATTTACTCTTATTATTTTATTTCTACTTCTAATTACATTTATAAAAATATTTTGTTGATTTGGTGTAAAAGTTTCAATTAAAGAAATCTCGCCAGGCAGACTATTACTTATAATAATCTGATTTTCTAAAGAATAAAATCCAATCTCTGTTTTAGGAAAGTTATTACTAATAGAATCTATAACTTTTTTAATTTCTAATCCAAATGGTTTTGATATGCTAATCTTAGGTACAGTTATATTTATTTTTTTCTGTTTCTTTCCAATTATTTTAAAATTGGTCTTTTTAAATTCATATAATGGAATCGTTTTAGAGATAACTATTTCTAAAATCTTATTAAGATTACTTTTCTGTTGCTCTAATAAAACTTTTTGTGTTTGATTTATTTCCCAAAGTATAAAAAAAGACAGAACTGATGTTATCAACAATACCATTCCTATTAAAACTAAAATCTGAAAAATTAAGCCCTTAGAATATATTTTTTTCAAAGTTCTCCTCCCTCCTCTCCTAGAACTTTTTTAATTTTAACAATATTAATCTAGAAAAACAAAAAACTGCCTGCAGTCAAAAGCAAACAGGACTCATAATTTACTAACTCAACTTTCGCATGTCTGAAAACCAAGCAAACTCTCGAAATAAGCGGAAAAACTGGCTTTTTCTACTGCTTTAATGACACTTTCAATGGTTCTTGAGTATGTCTACTATCTTTATTGCTTGTCTCTTTTCTTTCATCACTTGTCCTCATATTTCTACCTTAACACTCTAAGTTATCCACATCAAGCCTTAAAGCATAATTTCCTAAAACAAAAAAGGCCTCTTCCCCGCGGGGAAGGGCCTTATTTTACTTGCCTGCTACCTTTTGCCAGTCGGCCAGGAACTTCTGAATCCCGATGTCAGTCAATGGATGCTTCAGCATTTGTTGCAATACCCCGTATGGGATGGTGGCAATATGGGCACCCGCTTTGGCTGCCTCAACTACATGCATGGGATGACGGATGGAAGCAGCGATGATTTCCGTTTCCAGTCCGTGCAAGTCGAAAATGGCAGCGATATCGGCAATCAGCTGGATACCATCATGGCTGATATCATCCAGGCGCCCGACAAAGGGGCTGACATAAGTGGCCCCCGCCAGGGCAGCCAGCAAGGCCTGGCTGGCGGAAAAAATCAGAGTGACATTGGTGCGAATCCCTTCTTTAGCCAGCACCTTAACCGCTTTCAAACCTTCGCCGGTCATGGGGATTTTGATCACGATATTGGGATGAATAGCTGCCAGCTGCCGGGCTTCAACCAGCATCCCTTCCGCTTCAGTGCTGATTACCTCGGCACTGATGGGCCCATCCACAATAGCGCAGATTTCCCGTACTACCTCTTCGAAATTTCGTCCTTCTCTGGCAATCAAGGACGGGTTAGTGGTAACTCCGGCAATGACTCCTAAATCGTTAGCTGCTTTAATTTCTTCGATATTGGCTGTATCAATAAACAATCTCATGCTTTACCACTGCTCCCGAATACCCGTATTTTTTCCCGGATTACTTCAATAGCCGCTTCCCTGGCCGGAGTCAGCACCTTGCGCGGATCAATTTCCTTTTCATCCCGAGCCAGCACTTCCCGCATGGCGGCGACGAAGGCTTCCCGGATATTGGTGTCAATATTTACCTTGCGCACCCCCAGACGGATGGCTTCCTGGATGGCTTCATCAGGTACACCGGAAGAACCATGCAAAACGATGGGAACATTTACCAGGGAGCGAATTTTCTTCAACCGCTCAAAATCCAGCCTGGGCACTCCCTTGTACTGACCATGGGCAGTACCGATAGCCACAGCCAGAGCATCTACGCCGGTGCGCTCTACAAAAATGCGGGCTTCTTCCGGGTCGGTGAACAAAGCCTCTTTTTCATCTACAGAGATATCATCCTCAGTACCACCGATTTTACCCAGTTCCGCTTCTACGGAAACACCTACTGCATGGGCCACGTCAATAACTTTTTTGGTAAGAGCAATATTTTCTTCCAGGGGTAATTTGGAACCATCGATCATGACGGACGAAAAGCCCGCCCGGATGCATTTCATCACCTGTTCGAAGCTGGTGCCATGGTCCAGATGCAGGGCCACCGGCACAGTAGCTTTTTCCGCTGCTGTTCTGGCCATTGCCACTATGTAATCCAATCCAGCATATTTGATGGCTCCCTGACTGGCCTGCATGATAACCGGAGCCTTTTCCGCTTCAGCTGCAGCGATGATCGCCTGGACAATTTCCATGTTGTTGCAGTTAAAGGCACCGACGGCATATCCGCCAGCTTCTGCCTCTTTCAGTAGTTCGGTAATCGGTACCAGTGCCATACGGATAACCTCCTTAATATTTTTAAATAGGCTGAAAAAGGAAAATACTAAACTTGTCCCTGCAAGTTTAGTATATGACCAGCCCAAACTCTTCTATGCTTATTTTTTGGTTTGTCCCTGGGGATAGGGAGAAAACAGCGGCGGTTCAATAATTGACAGGCTGCCGGCAGTCAATTCTACTTCCTTTAGGCTTTTGATAGCAGCTAATTCCTGTTCATTCTCCACATAAACTACCCCTACCGCATCACAATCCCGGCAATGCAGTTCTATTCGGTCAGGCAGAAGATCCATGCCGATATGGGGATTGCCACAACTGCAATAAACCGCCCCATCTACCGCCAGGTCCTGCAGATAACTGACCGCCTGTAACATCACTTCCGGGGCCCGAAAATAGTCGGCATCCTCTATCTCCTGCAGCAATTTCAGCAACTCGGCCTCGTGGTTTTTCACCAGGCGGGCTACCTGCTCTTTCGGGCCCAGGTGCCCCAGATCCAGTTTGCTGTCAGCACAGATCAGGTTCAGCACCTTCTTGCCCCATACCTGTTTGCGGTGGAACTGGTAGAGATGTTTGGCATCACAGAGGACACAATCCACCTGCAAATAAACTTCCTGTCCTTTTTTCATCTTAAAAGTTGCTACCCGTGCTCCGCAGGAACAGAAAATTTCCAGGCTCTGACCCTTATTCAGTTGAAAAAGCGACAAACTATGCAGTTCCAGCCGTCCACAGGCAGGACACCTGATCGCAACACTGGCCTGGGTTGTAATGACCATTGCTTTTACACCTCACTCGAAATTGAGTATTCGCCATCAACCCCCAAATTCCTGCTACGTTTTTGGTCCCACCCATAAAAATTTTGTCCCACTATCACAGGTATCTGGTTATGATCTGGCGCAACTCGTTGATATCAAAAGGTTTGGTCAAATACTCATCAATGCCTATTTTAGGCACCTGGGACATCACATCTAGCTCCCCGTATGCCGTCATTAAGATAATTCGACATTTTTCGCGTTTATCCTGCAATGCTTCTAAAACTTCCAAACCATTCATCCCCGGCATTTTCAAGTCAATCAACATGATGTCTGGCTGAAAACTAAGAAATTTTTCAATCGCTTCCTGGCCGCTAGCTGCCATTTCCAGCTGACTGGTTAAATCCTTGAGCGCTTCTCGCATTAACATGCGAATTCCTACCTGGTCATCCACAATTAAAATTTTCTTTTCTGCCAAATTTAGTCCCCCCAATCTCACTAGCTTAATTCCATATTCTGCACAAAAACAACTTTTCCTGCCAAAAAGGCAGGAATTTTATAAACAATCATATATTATGCTGGACAAACAAAAACCGCAGTTCGCACTGCGGTTGAGGTAAAGTCTTTTTCATAGAGAATTGAAAAAATCGCCAAAATGCTGAACAGCTATCCCAATACCTGCCCCGATTAAAATCAGGAACGCCAGGAAAATCAACAGAGGCGAAAATACAACCAACAAGGTGCGACCACTGCTGAGTTCGCTGATTTCCCGCATAGCCCAGTAGGGAAGGATCAGGGAACTGTAAATATATACAATCAGTGCTCCTAACCCCAGTAACAATTGATTGAGCACCCCTATTGCCACCAGCGCCTGCAGGGGGATCATTACTACTTGCACCGTTTGGGCCAATGCAAGTGCTGAAAACAGCGCCAGAGCAGAGCGGGGTATTCCCCCTAACATCTCCGCCAGTACCTGAAAATACCCCGCTTGCATTACTAACCAGACCAGGGAAAACAACGCCCCTGCAATGATCATCAAAATCTGCATGGAAGGCAGGCGAAAAAACTCCTGAACGAGGGCCAGCTCCTCTGCCCCTTGAGGAACATTATTCAATTCCCCCGGTAAAACCACATAAACCTGAGTAACCAGATTCAGGACCGCAACTATGATTACAGCCAGAAATGCCGCACCCGGCCGGGGCTGTTCCGCCAGAGAGCGAAAAAGACGCCGGGGCTGCACAAATACACCATAAATTAAATCCAGAAAACCCACGCTATTCTCCCCCTTTGATTCCACTCAACAGCTTCTTAAGAGCGACTTCTTCCGCAGGAGACAGGCGCAAAGGCCCGCTCAGTCCGACAGTTTCAGTGCTGCCGAAGATCTTGCGCCAGGGGGAAGGTTTACCCAGTTCTACCAGTTCTGCTTCTTCATCCAGATGGGCCAACTCCCTGGTTTTTTCCACTGCGGTATAGAAGTTGCCCAGTTCATCTACCAGCCCGGCCTCTTTGGCCTGGCGGCCGGTGAAAATCCGGCCATCAGCCAGGGCCTTGACCTTTTCCCGGGGCAATTTGCGCCCTTCAGCCACTACATCCACAAACTGTTCATAGATGTCATTGACCATGCCCTGCAGCAAAGCCTTTTCCTCCGGAGTCATAGGCCGGGCTTCACTGCCAATATCCTTCAACGGCCCGGATTTGATGGTATTATCGGTAATGCCCAGCTTGTCATACAGGCCTTTTAGTTCCTGAAACCGCATAATCACACCGATACTGCCGGTCATTGTAGCGGGATTAGCCACAATATAATCGGTTTTGGCAGCCAGCCAGTAACCGCCAGATGCCGCCACATCCCCCATGGAAGTGACTATCACCTTACCGGCTTCCCGCAGGCGGTCGATTTCTTCGCCTACCTCCTGGGAAGCAGCTGCACTGCCGCCCGGGCTGTTTATGCGCAGGATTACCGCCTTGATGCTATCATCTTCCCGGGCCTCCCTTAGTTGCTCCATCAAATCATCACCAGCAGCTACCGCCTGGCCAAAGATTCCATCCTCTGAGCGACCGCCTACAATGGGCCCTTCGACATATATAATTCCGATTTTATCCCCGCCTTTAGGGAGTGCAGCCTTTTTCTTTCCTTCTCCTCCCAAACCATTTTGTTTAATGGCCAGCAGTACCGGGATTACGATCACAGCGAGCAACACAAGGACTATGAGCCTTTTTTTCATGCTGTTCCCACCCTTCTCCTTACAGCTTATGGCGGGCTTTGCTGGCTTATGCCCTATTCAGAGCTGCACCGACAAAATCCCGGAACAGGGGATGGGGCCGGTTAGGCCGGGACTTGAATTCAGGGTGGAACTGGGTAGCCACAAACCAGGGGTGATCCGGCAATTCCACAATTTCTACCAGCCGCCCATCCGGACTGGTACCGGAAATCACCAGGCCCAGCTCAGTTAGCTGTTCCCTGAACTCGTTATTGAATTCAAAACGATGGCGATGGCGTTCATAAATCAGCTCTTCCCCGTAGGCCGTATAAGCCCTGCTGTCACTGGCGAGCTTGCAGGGATAGATGCCCAATCGCATGGTTCCTCCCATTTCCTCGATATCCTTCTGTTCCGGCAGCAGGTCGATAACAGGATAGGGAGTGTCACCAAACTCGGAACTGTTAGCTCCCTTCAATCCGGCTACATTACGGGCAAACTCGATCACAGCGCATTGCATACCCAGACAAATACCAAGGAAAGGAATCCCTTTCTCCCGGGCATAATTGATGGCCCGGATTTTGCCTTCAATTCCCCGATCCCCAAAGCCACCGGGTACCAGGATACCATCAGCTTCAGCCAGCAACTCGGCCGGATCCCGGCGTTCCATTTCCTCGGCACTGACCCAGAGGATATTAACAGCAGCTTCGTGATAAATACCGCCATGGCGCAGGGCCTCAGCCACACTCATGTAGGCATCCGGCAGCTCCACATATTTACCGACGACAGCGATATTGACAAAGGCGCGGGGATTCTTGACCTTTTCCACGATTTCTTCCCATTCCCGCAAATCCGCTTCCCCGCAGGTTAAGCCCAGTTTTTCGATCACGATATCATCCAGGCCCTCTTTTTTCAGCATCAGCGGCACTTCATATATGGACGAAGCATCTACTGCCTGAATCACTGCTTCAGGATCGATGTCACAGAACAGGGCCAGTTTTTCTTCCATCTCCCGGGACAAAGGCCGTTCGGTCCGGCAAACGATAACATCCGGCTTTATCCCGATACTGCGCAGCTCCTTGACACTGTGCTGGGTGGGCTTGGTTTTCAGCTCACCAGCAGCTTTAATATAAGGTACAAGGGTAACATGAATGTAAAGGACATTTTCCTTACCGATATCCCCTTTAATCTGCCGGATGGCCTCTAGAAAAGGCAGGGACTCGATGTCACCGACAGTACCACCGATTTCTGTAATCACTACATCAGGATTGGACTCCCTGGCTACCCGGTAAATCCGGTCCTTGATTTCATTGGTGATATGGGGAATAACCTGTACTGTTCCGCCCAGATAGTCCCCTTTCCGTTCCTTGCTGATTACCGACCAGTAGATTTTGCCGGTGGTCACATTGGAGTTTTTGGTAACACTGATGTCGACAAAGCGCTCATAATGCCCCAGGTCCAGGTCTGTCTCCGCTCCGTCATCGGTAACAAAGACTTCACCGTGCTGGTAGGGGCTCATGGTGCCGGGATCCACGTTGATGTAGGGATCAAACTTCTGGATAGCCACCTTCAGGCCTCTGCTTTTCAGGAGCCGACCTAAAGAGGCCGCAGTGATCCCTTTTCCCAGTGATGAAACTACTCCGCCCGTCACAAAGATGTACTTGGTCATTATAATTTTGCCCCCTCACAAAAAGAACAAATCAGCCGTGTACCAGCTGATTTGTTTTTTTTCCATACTGTACTATTTTAGCTTGTGGCGTCGATAATTGTCAAGTTAGATATCCCAGCTGTCATCAGGGGTGGTCCTGGTACCTACCAGTTCCCGTATGCTCCACAGCCCTTCACCCAGGTGAACAAATCTCTGGTCCAGGTTGATTTCCGTATAGGCACTGGCCATCAGCTGGGGCAAACTGCCCTTGAGCTGGCCTTCATTTTTTTGCTGTTCAGCCACTACCTGTTCCAGCAATTGCCGTACCGGTAAGGGTCTTTGTGCCTCCCTGAGGATGCGATAAGCCAATTCGGCATAGGAGTATTTTGCCACTGCTCCCAACTCCTCTCCCGCTTTCGGGGATATTGTTTGATACAATATTCGCCGTTTGTCAACGATTTCCTGCTGCTCTCACCAAAAAAACAAAAGCGCCAACCAGCAGGTCAGCGCAAGTTTTGCGAAACAATATAGCCCAGAAAGATGCCGACTATGCCCATAATCCCCGTCAAACTAGCGGGAGCTGGAATGGGCAGTTTCATGAAACCAAAAACCAGGCCTACGATGGCGCCGGACAAAGTGGCCATCAGCAGTTCTTTCATCGGTCATCCTCCTTTCCGCCGTTTCAGCCCCTCACACCCAACCGCCTCCTTTAACAGAAGGCAATTCTTATTATACGGAAAGGTCAGACCTTTGACAAGTGCTTTTTACATCCGTTCCGGAGCAGTTACTCCCAGCAGCCGCAAAGTATTGGCCAGAGCGATCTGAGTAGCCTTCACCAGTAAGACCCGGGCCTGATAGATTTTCTCTTCCTCCCCGATCACCCGGCAATGATTGTAGAAACTGTGGAAAGCCGCTGCCAGCTCGTGGGCATAACGGGCAATCAGGTGGGGTTCCAGGTTAATAGCCGCATAAGCAATCTCATCCGGCAGTTCCGCCAGTTTTTTGAGCAGATCCTGCTCTTCCGGTTGTTGCAGGCAGGCAAAATCCGCTTTTTCCACTGCCGGCAAGCTCAGCCCCTTCTCCTCGACCTGGCGCAGAATACTGCAGATACGGGCATGGGCATACTGGACATAATAGACCGGGTTTTCACTGGATTGAGTCCTGGCCAGGTCCAGGTCGAAATCCAGGTGGCTATCCGCACTGCGCATGATGAAGAAGTAACGGGCGGCATCTACCCCTACCTCTTCAATCAAATCCTCCAGGGTTACAAACTCCCCGGAACGCTTGGACATGCGGACAATTTCGCCGCCTTTGAAAAGGCGCACCAGCTGCATGATCACCACATCCAGCTTGTCCGGATCATAACCTAAAGCCGCCATAGCCCCTTTCATCCGGGCTACATGGCCGTGGTGATCAGCCCCCCAGATATTGATTACCCGTTCAAACCCGCGGTCAAACTTGTTCTTATGGTAAGCGATATCGGCCGCGAAGTAGGTAGGTACTCCATTTTTGCGAACCACTACTTCGTCCTTGTCATCTCCGAAAGCGGTTGCTTTAAACCAGAGAGCCCCGTCTTCTTCGTAAATATAGCCTTTCTGCCGCAGTTCCTCGATGACATTGGTCACCGCCCCGGAGTCATGAAGGGATTGCTCACTGAACCAGACATCATAGTGAACGCCAAAGCGCTCCAGGACAGTTTTGATCGCCCCCAGTTTTTCCTTGAGGCCAAACTGGATAAAATAAGCCCGGCGCTCAGCAGGAGCAACTGTCAGCCATTTGTCCCCTTCCTGATCGATCAGTTTCTGCATAGTCTCGATAATATCCCGACCATGGTAGCCCTCTTCCGGAAATTCTACATCCTGGCCCAGTAATTGCAAATAACGGGCTTCCAGGGATTTGCCGAAGTTTTCGATCTGGTTACCGGCATCATTGATATAAAACTCCCGGGTCACAGTATGACCGGAAAAATCCAGTAAAGCCGCAATGGTATCTCCTAAAGCCGCCCCCCGGGCATTGCCCATATGCAACAAACCGGTAGGGTTAGCGGAAACAAACTCCACCTGAACCTTTTTGCCACCACCGACCTGAGTGCGCCCGTAATCTGCCCCTTTGTTCAGCACTAGAGGTACCACCTGTTGCAGCCAGCGAGGATTTAAGCGGAAATTGATAAAACCCGGTCCCGCTACTTCAATAGCAGTAACTGTCTCCCCCAGTTTTGCTTGCAGGTAAGGCAGCAAGGTTTCGGCAATCTGCCGGGGCGCTTTTCTGGCCTGACGGGTTAGTAACATAGCGATATTAGTAGCAAAATCACCGTGAGCTTTTTCCCGCGGTATCTCCAGCACAAATTCGGGTATACTTTCAAGGGTCAGCTCTCCCCGCTCACGGCTCTCTTCCACCGCATAAAGGATGGCTTCATTCAACTGTTGGCGCAAGCTGGCAATCAAATTATCCATACACTGTTCCTCCTACCCACTCATTCTGCCTGGAAATTTATTTCCAACCAGTGGATGCCTATGTATTCTCCTGCCAAAAAAAGTTCATACTTTAGCTTAATATTTCCACCGGTCTCTGTCAAGTTTACCTCTGTCTGAATCGTTCTGGTTTCCAGGGCCAACTGTCCGTAGGGAGTGCGATAATTCCCCCGGCAATGTCTCCCCCGGCAAAAGCTCTGTTCCATTTCCACAGCTCCCCGGCGGCGAACTGTCAATTCCTCCCCATCCACCGTGATTTCCGTCCGGGTATCCAGCCCTGTTTCCGCCGGTTCCTGATAGAACAGGCGATACTGGTTGTTTTCCCTCAGATAATAGCCAGTGGTTTCCCACTCTCCCCCGCTATATTCTCCCCCTTTTTCCTGCTGATAACTGCGCAGCTGAATTTTCACCGTTAACACCCTGATCACCTCACCCGAGCTAAAAAAAATACCAGGTATCATTGTTTATGATACCCGGTTTCAAGGGGGACTGAAAAGATGTTATGCATAACCACTAACATAATAGCAAAACTTTTTGAATTTGCCAAGTCCTTTTTCGACATTAATCGACATTTTTCGCGAAACCCAGTTGAAAGGCTGTTAAATTGCTTTCCAGGAAACGGGCTGGAACTCTCGCTTGAATGGCTGCTTCCCAGTCAGCCAGAGCCCAGGGCAACCGGGCTGCCAGGGCCCCCAGCAAAACCAGGTTGGCACCCCGGGGGTTACCCGCCTGGCCGGCCAGTTCCTCGGCCGCTATTACCTGCACCTGCCCATAGGCTGCCAGTTTCCCGGTAACTTCTTGCGGATACGGGGCCGCCCCGATTACCACCGGTAGCGGGGGAATTTGCCGTTGATTGACAATGATTATTCCACCGGGCCGCAAATAATGAGCATAGCGCAGGGCTTCCAGTTCCTCAAAGGCTACAATGATATCGGCTTCCCCGCTTTCCACCAGGGGTGAAAAAACTTTTTCCCCTACCCGAACATGAGTGATCACACTTCCCCCCCGCTGAGCCATGCCGTGGATTTCCGACATCTTTACATCCAGCCCCTGGGCCAGGGCCGCCGCTGCCAGAACTTTGGCTGCTAGAATGGTTCCCTGACCACCTACTCCTACCAGCAATATATTCAGTATATCTGCCATTATGCCTCGCCCCCCTTGCTGCTGATGGCCTCCACCGGACATACCCGGGCACAGAGGTCACAGCCATTACATAAAGCCTGATCGATCACCGGCTTGTCCTCTCCCTTGCTAATGGCGGGACAACCCAGGGAGATACAGCGCCCACAGTTAAGGCATTTTTCCGGGTCAATAACCAGAGGCGGGTTTTTCTCCTTGACGATCAGGGCACAGGGGCGCCGTACGATTATTACTGAAGGCTCAGCAGCAGCCAGTTCTTCCTTCAGGATTTGCCGGAATGCTTTCAGTTCAAAGGGATCCACTTCAGCTATTCTTTTAACCCCACAGGCCCGGGCAATCGCCGCCAGGTCCACCTGGGGAGCCGCTTCCCCGCTCAGCCGCTGGCCAGTGCCAGGGTGAGGCTGGTGTCCCGTCATGGCTGTCGTCCGGTTATCCAGAATCAGCACCGTGCCGGTTCCGCCATTATAAACCAGGTCCAGCAAACCGGTAATACCGGAATGCAGGAAGGTGGAATCCCCGATCACCGCTACCGTCCGCCCTTTAAATTCTTCCGGATTGGCCTTTTCCATCCCCAGGGCCGCGCCGATACTGGCACCCATACAGATACAGGTATCTATGGCATTGAGAGGCGGCAATACTCCCAGGGTGTAGCAGCCGATATCCCCGGCCACCCGCAGCTTCAATTCCCGCAGCATGAAAAAGGTAGCACGGTGCGGGCAACCAGGACACAATACCGGTGGCCGATTGGGCACTTCCTGGTCTTGCGGTTGCCGGGGCAAATATTCTGCCTCCTCCTGCCGCCCACAAGCCAGCAGGATTTGCCGCCGCACCAGGGTTGCGCTCAATTCCCCCACCGGCGGGAAGAGCTTTTTGCCCTGCACCATAATCCCCATGGCCTTGACCTGTTCTTCAATCAAACCATCCAGTTCCTCCACAACGAAGACCTGTTCCACCCCAGCGGCCAGTTCCTTTATTTTTTCTACCGGCAGGGGATTGGTCAGTCCCAGTTTCAACACTGTTGCCCGCGGAAAAGCTTCCCGAACATACTGATAACAAATACCGGAAGTGATAATACCCATATCCCGGTCTCCCCACTCCAGGCGGTTAATCTCCGCCGTTTCCGCCCAGGCAGCCAGCTGGCGCATTCTTTCTTCCACTACCAGATGGCGCTGCCGTCCGTAAGCAGGAATCATCACATATTTCTGCGGGTTTTTCTGGTAGGGTTTTACTTCCATAACCAGGGGTTCTCCCAGCTCTACCAGCGTCTGGCTATGGGCAATACGGGTATGAGTTCTGAGCATAACCGGGGTATCAAATTGTTCGGAGAGAGCCAGTCCCAGCAGGACAAAATCCTTGCATTCCTGGCTGTCTGCCGGTTCTAATACCGGAATTTTAGCCAGACGCCCGTAATAGCGGGAATCCTGCTCATTCTGGGAGCTGTGCATCCCCGGGTCGTCAGCAGCTACCAGCAAAAAGCCACCATTAACACCGGTATAAGCCAGAGTCAGCAAGGGGTCAGCAGCCACATTAACCCCAACGTGTTTCATGGTCACAATCGTGCGGGCCCCGGCAATAGCCGCCCCTGCCCCCACTTCCAGGGCCACCTTCTCATTGGGAGACCACTGGGCCTTGATGTTCGGGTATTTGGTCATGTTTTCCAGAATCTCTGTACTGGGTGTGCCCGGATAACCGGCAGCTACCACAACCCCGGCTTCATAAGCTCCCCGGGCAATGGCCTCATTGCCTGTCAGCAGTTCCTTCATTCTTTCTCCCCTTCCCCTCTTGCCGTAAATCCAGCACCCTTCTGGCTTTGCCGGTGAAACGCTCAATACTTCCCGGTGCTGCCAGACTGACTTTGGTGCCAATAGATAAAACATTTTGCAACTTGTGGCGAATTTCCTCTTCGATTTCCACCAGTTTCTTATAATCATCAGTAAAGTATTCTTCTTTTATTTCCACCCGAACCTCCAGATCATCCAGAAATCCCTTTTTCCGTACCACCAGCTGGTAATGGGGGGCTACGGCCGGCACAGTCAACAAAACGCTTTCCACCTGGGTGGGGAAAACATTGACACCTCGAATCACCAGCATGTCATCAGAACGGCCACAAACCCGGCTCATGCGCACAAGAGTACGTCCACAGGCACAGGGAGCATAGTCAAGGGTAGCCAGGTCCCGGGTCCGATAGCGCAAAATAGGCAAGGCCTCTTTGGTCAGCGGAGTAAACACCAGTTCCCCCTGTTCACCCGGACCAACCGGTTCACCGGTCTCGGGATTGATCAGTTCCACCAGAAAGTGGTCTTCATTAATATGCAATCCCTGGCGCGCCTGGCATTCCCCCGCTACACCCGGTCCCATCACTTCACTTAATCCGTAATTGTCAGTAGCAAACAGGCCCCATTCCGCCTCAATTTGCTGCCTGATTTCCTCCGACCAGGGCTCGGAGCCAAACAGGCCGATTCTTAAGCCCAGGGAACGGGGTTCAACCCCCATCCCCCGGGCTACTTCCGCCAGGTAAAGGGCGTAGGAAGGCGTACTGACCAGCACTGTAGTGCCAAAATCCTGCATCAACATTATCTGTTTCTCGGAATTGCCGGTAGAAGCCGGCACTATGGTAACCCCCACCTCTTCCAGACCATAATGCAATCCAAAAGCACCGGTAAACAAGCCGTAGCCAAAACAGATCTGGGCGATATCCTGCCGCTCAACTCCGGCCATGGTTACAATCCGGGCAATCAGATTGGCCCAGGTTTTCAGATCCTGTTTGGTATAACCGACAACAGTAGGCTTGCCGGTAGTACCGGAGGAGGCGTGCAAACGCACGATTTCCTCCAGCGGTACGGCAAACAGACCATAGGGATACTGCTCCCGCAAAACATCCTTGGTAGTAAAAGGCAACAAACGCACATCTTCCAGGCTCCGAATATCCGCCGGGGTTACTCCCTGCTCATCCAGCAGTTCCCGGTAATAGGGTACCCGTTCATAGGCTCTTTTCACTGTTGCCTGTAAACGTTCCAGCTGTATTGCCTGCAGCTCTTCCCGGTTCAAGCTCTCTTCCTTATCCCACATCCACCATTGCTCCTTCCTCTCCCTGGCTGATTCCACCTTCCTCACCGAATACCAGGGCCAGGTGATCCGCCGGTAATTGTTGACCCACCAGACTGAACACCGGTACCGTCAGGATAGAGGTCAACATGGCCAGACACCCGCCTAGAGGTATATATTTGGCATCCATCTGAAAATACCAGGCCCAGATAATGGAGAATGCCGCTCCTGCCACCATCCCGGCCAGAGCCCCCGTTTGATTGACCCGGCGGCTGTACAGCCCCCAGAGATAGGGTCCCAGAAAAGCCCCGGCCACCGTCCCCCAGGATAAAGCCATCAGGGTCAGGATAATTGCGGGTTTTTGCAGAGCAATATAGAGGGAAAAGCCGACAAAAACCAGGCTGAACAAACGCAACAGCTGCAAAACCCGACGGGGGGTTAAACCAGGGGCCAGCCAGCTATGGATCACATCCATGGTCAGGGCTGAACTGGCCACCAGTACCAGAGAAGATAGAGTTGACATGGAAGCGGATAAGACCAGCAGCAAGATGACCGCTGCTGCCCATTCCGGCAGGGCCTGTTTTAAAATCAGGGGCATGATCAGGTCGGCAGAAGGTTTCCCTGTGACCGGATCCAGGGGAATCTGGTCAAAAAAGAGGCGGCTGAAGGCACCGATGCCATAAGCTGCTCCGGAAATCAACAGGGCAAATAAGGTAGTGATACGAGTAGCGGTGTAGACCACTTTCTCATCGCGAATTGCACAGAATTTTTGCACCATCTGGGGCATCCCCCAGGTACCAAAGCTGGTAAGCAAGACCAGGGCCAGCAATTGCTCCAGACCCGGGCCCTGGGGAAAAAAACTGACCAGCTGGCTCCCCTTCTCTGCCAGCCGGCTGATACCGGTAGCCAGACCGCCTACCTGGGGAGCATGGAGGATATACCAGGTCATCACTCCGACTCCCCCCAGCATGACAATCCCCTGAATAAAATCTGTAACCGCTACTGCCAGATAACCGCCCAGAATAAGAAATACTGCCGTCACGGCAGCCATCAGCCAGGCCACCAGGGCGTAGGGAAGACCAAAGATTTGTTCAAAAAGGTAGCTTAAGCCCATGTAAACGGAAGCAGAATAAGGCACTAGGAAAACAAATATCAAACTGGATGCCAGTACCTTCATCAGCGGACTCTGATAGCGGGCCCGGAAAAATTCCGGCATAGTCATCACTCCCAGGCGCTCTGTCATTTGCCTGGTGGGACGGGCCAGCACCTTCCAGGCCAGCCAGCTGCCCAGCAGGGCATTGCCGAGAGCGACCCAGAGAGCGCTTAAACCAAACCCCCATCCTACTTTACCGGCATAACCAACAAAAAGAACGGCAGAAAAGTAAGTGGTACCATAAGCAAAAGCAGTCATCCAGGGCCCGACCTTCCTGCCTCCCAGAAAGAAGTCTCCCGGTGTCCTGTTTTTGCTGCGCGCCCACCAACCACTGCCGATCAGGATTGAAACAAAAAGAACCAGCAACACCCATTTAATCATTCTACCATACCTCCGTTCTGCTCTTTCCTGGCTTCCTGCTCATGCTCAGCTCTACTATCCTGCCATCCTGGACTGCACAAACATCCTGATACGCTTTAAAGCCTCCTGTAACTGGGCCAGGGAATAGGCATAGGAAATACGGATACAGCCTTCGCCGGCTGCCCCAAAAGCCGACCCCGGCACTACCGCCACCTTTTGCTCCCGCAGCAACTCGGTGGCAAACTGCTCGGAAGTTAGTCCTGTACTGCGAATGGAAGGAAAGACATAAAAGGCCCCTTCCGGTTCATGGCACTCCAGGCCTGCTTCCCTCAATCCAGCCACTACCAGTCGCCGCCGTCGATCATATTCCCGTACCATTGCCTCCATTTCCCCCCGGCAGCTCTTCAGCACTTCCAGTGCGGCCAGCTGCGCTGTAATCGGGGCACAGAGCATGGTATACTGGTGAATTTTCACCATGGCATTGATCAAATCAGGATGACCGCAGGCATAGCCCAGACGCCAGCCTGTCATGGCATAGGCTTTGGAGAAACCATTTAGCAAAATGGTACGCTCTTTCATGCCCGGTAAAGCCGCGATACTGAAATGCTGCCGCCCATAGGTCAGATGATGATAAATTTCATCGGCAATAACGATAAGATCACGGGCCCGGGCGATTTCGGCGATCCCTTCCAGGTCCTGACGGCTCAGGGTAGTACCAGTCGGATTATTGGGATAACAGAGCAAAACCGCCTTGGTGCTAGGGGTCAAAGCCTGTTCCAGAGCCGCCGGCGTCAAGCGGAATCCATCTTCCCAGCGGGTCGCTACTGGCACCGGCCGTCCTCCGGCCAGCAAAGTACAGGGCTGATAGGAAACATAAGAAGGCTCAGGGATAATCACTTCTTCCCCTGGATTGAGCAGAGCCCTCAAAGCAATATCCAGGGCTTCCGATACGCCAACGGTCACCATAATTTCTCGTCTGGGGTCATAGCTCACCCCCAGGTTAGCCTCCACATCCCTGCTAATGGCTTCCCGCAATTCCAGCAAGCCATGATTGCTGGTATAGTGGGTTTTCCCCTTCTCCAGCCCCCAGATACAGGCCTCCCGGCCCGCCCAGGGTGTGACGAAATCCGGTTCCCCTACCCCCAGGGAAATCACCCCTGGAGTTTCTGCTACCAGGTCAAAAAAGCGCCTGATCCCGGAAGGCGGAAGCTCCCGGACCAGAGTGGCCACCTTCTCAATCACGGTGACACCACCAGCCGCTCATCATCACCGGCATCCTCATCCAGAATTACACCGGCCTGTTTGTACTTTTTTAACACAAAATGGGTGGTGGTACTCTGCACATCTTCAAGAGTAGCCAGTTTTTCCGCCACAAACAGGGCTACTTCCTTCAGAGTGCGTCCCTCGATCAGTACCGCCAGGTCATAAGCACCTGACATCAGAAAAACCGACTTGACCTCCGGATAGCGGTAGATGCGCCGGGCTACGGCATCATAGCCCTTATCCCGCTGGGGAGTGATCTTGACATCGATCATGGCGGAAACAGCATCATCACCGAATTTCTCCCAGTTAATGATGGTATGGTATTTGACAATTACCCTGTCCGCCACCAGTCGGGCGATAGCCTGGGCCACCTCCACCTCCGGTTCTCCCAGCAAGCTTGCTATTTCCGCCGTTGTGTAGCGGCTATCCTGTTCCAGTAGCTCAAGAATTTCCCTTTCCTTGTTTTTATCCAAGCCACTCCCTCCCCTGTATAACAGCTGATTTTTATTTTTGTATATTATAACAGCTGGGTCAGTACCTCTACAACCCCTATTTTACCTTTTTCAGTAAAATCATGGCCATCCAGGCGCCAAATAAAGTGGAAACCAGAAAACCGGATACCCCCAGAACAGGATAGCCAAATACCTTGGGGCCAAAACCGGCATGCAAAATCAGGGCCGAACCAACAGTAATGGCCGCTACAATCATACTCAAAGCCAACCGACTGGATATAACTTCCAGCATATCATATAACCACTGTAAATTACGGTGATGAAAAATAAAGCGCATTTCCCCCCTGGCCAATTGCTCCAGAATTACATGCATCTGTCGGGGCAGGTCCCGATTCAGTTTCTGCCATTCTCCCCACCAGCGGGGCAAATCCTGCCACCACCCCTGCCATTCCCGTACCAGAGCCTGACGGCCCAGGGGTTCCGCTACCTCCAGGATATTGATTTCCGGATCCAGCTGAACCGCCAGCCCCTCAGCCAGCAATAGAGCCTTGCCCAGCAGAAAAAAAGGAGGCGGCATGCGAATCTGATGATTAACCGCAATTCCCACCATGCCCTGAATGATCTGGCCAAAGGAGATTTTCCCTCTCCCCATGCCCCTGGTTCGCTCCAGCAGGCAGGCCAGATCCTCGAATAACCGGTAAAAATCCACCCGGCCCCGGGGTTGACCCATCTTGAGGGTTAATTCCACTACCTCATCAGTCCGTTGCCGCCATAAAGCTACCATCAGCTGTGCTACCTGTTCCCGAAACTGTTGATCAAACCGGCCTACAGCCCCAAAATCCAGCAGAACTATTTTGCCCTCTCCATCCACCAGGATATTGCCGGGATGAGGATCGGCATGAAAAACCCCGGCATTAAACAGGGGATAAAGAAAAACCCCCAGCCAGTGCCGTGCCAGCTGCCGTCTTTGTTCCCATTCCTCCCGCTCAGCCAGGGCAGATAGTTTTTCTCCCGCGATATATTCCATAGTTAGTACATCCTTACTGCTATATTCCCAGAAAACCCGGGGCAAGCGCACAGGCCAGGGACATTCCCGATAGAGAAAGGCAAAATGTTCTACCGCCAGTCCTTCTGCCGAGAAATCCAGTTCCCGTCGGATAATGCGCCGGAATTGCTGATAAAGCTGCTCACTATCCAGCGTCTCCTGGATTACTCTCACTTTTTGCAGATAAGGCAGCAGCCGCTCCAGGGCAACCAGGTCCCCGTTGATCTGTCGTTCAATCCCGGCCCGCTTGATTTTAACAGCTACCTTTTCCCCGCTGGGCAAAATAGCAAAATGCACCTGGGCGATGGAAGCAGAGGCCAGGGGTTGCCAGTCAAAATAAGCAAAAAGCTCTTCTACCGAGCGGCCTAAGCCGCGCTGGACCTGAACCTTTACTTCTTCAGGGCTCATCAAGCCGGCCTGATCCTGTAACTCCCGCAACTGCTGACACAATTCTTCCGGCAGAAGATCCGGCCGGGTACTGGCTACCTGTCCCAGTTTGATAAAAGTCGGACCCAGTTCCTGCAGCAAAGCCCTGACCACCTCGCCAATGGCCTTCAATTCCCGCAAATGCCGGTAACGCCAGAGGTAATTGGCTATTTTCCAGGCTATTTCCCCGGTACGATCCACTCTGCTGTACAAATCTTACCACCTCAGGTTATATTCTGCCAAAAAAGTAAAAGGGCAATACCCGTATTCAGGTATTGCCCTTTTACTTACTTGACTACATCATAGCCGGCCTCTTCAATGGCAGCATGCAAAGCAGCTAAACCAGTTTGATTTTCATCATAGGTAACTGTCACTTGTTTGGCTGCCAGATCCACTACAGCCTCAGTGACCCCACCAACCTGCTTCAGCGCCTTTTCCACTGCCATTTTACAATGGCCGCAGCTCATGCCCTCGACATTGATGACTACCTGGGCCATTTAGCTCACCTCCTTCAACCAGGGCAGTAAAGATTTCTACAATTCGGGGATCAAACTGTTTCCCGCTCTGTTCCCTGATTTCCAACAGAGCCTGTTCCGGACCTTTGGCTTCCCGGAACACCCGGGTACTGGTCATGGCATCCCAGGCATCCACCA
Source organism: Carboxydocella sporoproducens DSM 16521 (assembly GCF_900167165.1). Taxonomy (NCBI): domain Bacteria; kingdom Bacillati; phylum Bacillota; class Clostridia; order Eubacteriales; family Clostridiales Family XVI. Incertae Sedis; genus Carboxydocella; species Carboxydocella thermautotrophica. Next base: position 23,422 of record NZ_FUXM01000012.1, read on the forward strand.
CCGCCAGGATCCGGGCCTCCAGAGGTATATTATCTCCCGCCAATCCGTCAGGATATCCGGAACCATCATAGCGTTCATGGTGATGGCGGATAATCAGGGCTGCTTCTGCCAGAACCGGTATGGTCTTGACCACTGCCCCACCGGCAACAGCGTGTTGTTTTAACTGTTCCCATTCTGCTTCTGTTAAATCGCCTTCTTTGCACAAAATCTCCTTGGTTACTTCCATTTTACCAATATCATGGAAATAGGCTGCCAGTTGTAACAGATTAAGGCGTTCTGCCGTCAGACCCATTCGTTCTCCTACTTTACAGGCCAGCATCATCACCCGTTCGCTGTGCCCGAAAGTATAGCGGTCCCGGGCATTGATGACTGTAATCATAGTCTTTAGCCGTTCCAGCTTGTTTTTCTCTTCCGCCGGCAGAGACTCCAGCAGCGCATCCATAAAGGTCAGGTGGTAAGCCACCCGGTTACGGCCATTGTACTTGGCCCGGTACAGAGCTTCATCTGCCCGTTTGACCAGGTCTTCCAGGGTTTTGGCATGAACGGGATACTGGGCAATCCCGATGGAACAGGTTATCCGTCCACTGGGTTGCTGGAGCCGGCCTTCAAACCTGGAATCAGCCACTTTCTGGCGTATGCGTTCCGCAATGTCCAGAGCCTGTTCCAGGGAAGTCTCCCGCAGGATAATGGCAAATTCCTCACCCCCGTAACGGGCGACAATATCATCAGGTCGCACATTCTCCACCAGAATACGGGCAAATTCCTTTAACAGACGGTCCCCGGCCGGATGGCCAAAGGTATCATTGTACTGCTTGAAAAAGTCGACATCCAGCATCAACAAGGAAAGAGGCTTTTTATATAACTGCGCAGCCGCAATCTCTGATTGCAGTAGTTCATAAAATTGCTTCTGGTTATATAAACCAGTTAAACGGTCGGTAATTGCTCTGGTTTGCATTTCCTCAAAGAGCATGGCATTTTCCACCGATAACCCGATCTGGTGGGCCAGAGATGAAAGCAGACTGATCTCACTGGGGGTAAAAGTGTGTTTATGTTTGGTATAGACCTCAATGGTTCCCAGCAGCCCCCCCTTGCCCCTTAAAGGTACCACCAGCAGGGAAACGATCCCTTCAAAGCGTACCATCTGCACCCAGACAGTGCGTTCATCCCTGCGCAAATCATCGGTTGCAGATGGCAAATCGGTCAACATGACCCTGCCGCTATAACCTTCCCCTTTTTTCATCCTTACGGTTTTGACATATTCCCGGCTTAAGCCAATGGATGCTTTAATGCTCAGCTCATCAGCCTTTTCATCATACAGGAAAATAGCGGCATATTTGGCCCCGAATACTCTTTCTATCATTTCCAGGCCTCGTTGCAGGGTTTCGTCCAGATAGCGGGAAGCCACCAGCCCCTTGCTGGCTTCCTGCAAGTTCAGGAGGGAAACCGACAGGGTTTCAATAGCAGCCGCAATCTCCTCCAGCTCACTTCCTACTTTGGGCAGAGGAGAATGCAAATCAAATTTCAACCTCTGAATCCCTTCCTTGATTTTGTCTACATCTGTCAGCAGGGCCCGGGATAACCAGAAAACCCCGGCCAGGCCCATAACAAAGGTTAAAATAAAAACCAGTAAAATTTCGGTTTTCAGTTTATCGATCAGATTTTCAATTGGTTCAATAGTTCGCCAGACAAAGACATGACCAATTATCTGGTCATTACGGATCAGGGGACGCACAATCATCTGTACACCATTTTCAGTAAAAAGGTGTTCTTCCCAGATGTTTTTGTTTTCCAGCTGATGTACCCTGCGCAATAACTGGCGCAAAAACAGTTCTCCGCCCGGCGGTTCCTTTACCGCCACCAGCCAGTCCCGACCTTCCACATGGTAGGCTGCTCCCATCTCATCTGCGCTGCCTACCAGCTCAGCAGTGACCAGCCGTTGCAATTCCGCCTTGAGTTCCTGCCACTTGGTCCCTTCGGCAGCATTAATTACTCCCAGGCGGGCCATGATCATTTCAAAATCCCCTTCTATTTTTTTGTCCAAATGCAAGGATATCCGTTTAACCTGGTCCAGCATTTCGTCTTCAATCACTGATTTAGCCCGATAGACCGCCAGCCAGCCCGTCAGACCACAGGAAAAGAAGACAAGCACCGCTAGAATCAGCGTTAACCTGGTCCTCAGATTCAGTTTCATCTCCCCAAGCCCCTTTCTCCGCCATGAGCCCGAGTTATTCTGCCTGCTATCTAATAATTTATTTGTATTCTCCCTGCTGCAAAAAAATCCTCTTTTTACATAAAACATTACATTAATAGCCAGAATAATAAATGTAATTATCTTTTTCGACACGGGAGGGGAGATAATGAGCAATTGGACTGCACTGTTGATTCCGGTGGCAGCCGGGTCCCTGATGGCTGTACAAGGGGTACTTAACACCCTGCTCAACAAAAACCTCGGCCTCTGGCCTGCCACCCTGCTGGTACATTTGCTGGGACTGGCGGGAGTGGGGGCGGTGCTGATTTTTACCGGTACCGGTTTTCCAACCTGGGGGAAAATCAGTACAGTCCCCTGGTATGCCTATCTGGGGGGTTTTATCAATGTAGCCATTATTGCTACCGTCGTGCTGGGCATTAGCCGCCTGGGGGCCATTTCCGCAACTACAGCAATTATCGTCGGCCAGGTCAGCACCGCCGCCTTGCTGGATTATCTGGGCCTGGCCGGTCTTACGCCCAAACAGCCCCACTGGACCCACCTGGCCGGTCTATTGCTCCTGGTTATCGGTGCCCGTCTATTACTGCAAAAATAAGTCCAGGCCTTAGGCCTGGGCTTTTTGCAGGGCCTGATCCAGGTCAGCGATCAGGTCATTGACATCTTCCAAACCAATGGAGAGGCGGATCATTTCTTCCGTTACCCCGGTTGTCAATTGCTGTTCCGGAGTTAATTGCTGGTGGGTGGTAGAGGCCGGATGAATGACCAGGGATTTGGCATCCCCTACATTGGCCAGATGGGAGAATAATTCAAGGCTATCGATAAATTTCCGGCCTGCCTCCAGACCGCCCTTAATGCCAAAGGTCAGGATAGCTCCCTGGCCTCGGGGCAGGTATTTTTGTGCCCTGGCGTATTCCGGGCTGCTTGCCAAACCAGGATAGTTAACCCATTCTACCAGGGGATGCTGTTCCAACCAGCGGGCTACTTGCAGGGCATTGCTGCTATGCCGCTCCATGCGCAGGGACAGGGTTTCCAGACCCTGCAGGAAAAGGAAGCTGTTGAAGGGACTCAAGCAGGAACCCAGATCCCGCAACAACTGCACTCTGGCCTTAACGATATAAGCCAGCGGCCCCAGGGCTTCATGGTATTTCATCCCGTGGTAGCTGGGATCGGGTTCAGTCAGACCGGGGAATTTACCACTGGCCGACCAGTCAAATTTGCCCCCGTCAATAATGACCCCGCCAATAGAAGTCCCATGGCCTCCGATAAACTTGGTGGCCGAATGGACCACTATATCCGCTCCATGTTCTATGGGCCGGCAGAGGTAAGGCGTCCCCAGGGTGTTGTCCACAATCAGGGGAATCCCGTTTTCATGGGCGATTTCCGCCACCCTTTCTATATCCAGCACATCCAGGCGCGGGTTCCCGATCAGTTCTCCATAAAGGGCTTTGGTCTTAGGGGTAATAGCCTGTCGGTAATTTTCCGGATCCCGGGAGTCGACGAAAATCACCTTGATCCCCAGTTTAGGGAGGGTGTGGGCAAACAGGTTATAGGTCCCGCCATAAAGACTGCTGGAAGCTACGATTTCATCACCGGCCTGGGCCAGGTTAAGGATGGAGAAAGTGATAGCCGCCTGACCGGAGGAAACAGCCAGTGCCCCTACTCCTCCTTCCAGCTGGGCCATCCGCTGTTCAAACACATCAGTAGTGGGATTCATAATCCGGGTATAAATATTGCCCGCTTCCTTCAGGGCAAACAGGTCGGCCGCATGCTGGGAATCACGGAAGCAATAGGATGTAGTCTGATAAATGGGCACAGCCCTGGCTCCAGTAGCAGGATCAGGTTGTTGCCCGCCATGAAGTGCAATCGTGTCAAAGCCTGGTTTTTTGTTCATTATCCTTTCCCCTTTCTTGAAAAAATTAAAAGCGCCCGAGAGGCGCCTGGCATAACCATGCTTCCCTCTCATCTCTCAGGCTTTTGCCTGCAGGATTTGGCACATTTCCGCCTTCAGGCGGCTGTTGCCGGGCTTCATCGGGCCAGTCCCTCCACCACTCGCGATAAGAGTCGCCTATTTATTTGTGTAGTATAACAATAGCATGTATATCTGAGTATGTCAATATAGTTAGTGGGAATTATATTTAAATTTCTTGCAATATCCGTTCCACTACCTGATCATTAATACGGATCTTCGCCTTTTTTTCCACCTCTGCCAACCTTTCCTGCAGTTTATCCTCCCCGCCCCAGTATTGCACCAGCTTCTGTCGTGTCAGCTGGAGCCGGTTATATTTGTGCATCGCCTCCACTGTCAGCCCCCGGGCCTGAATTGTAGCCTGGAAGGTGGCCTCATCGGGAAAATTGGCCCGGATTTCCTTGATAACCGCCTCTACTTCCGCATCAGTAGCTATCAGCTTTAGTCTGGTCGCCTCCTGCATTAATAAAGTTTCCCTGACCAGGTCAGCGATTACCTCTTCCCGGAGCATGGTCAGGGCATGCTCCCGGCTGGGCCCGTTAAAATCCGTGCCCTGAGCCGTGAGGACAAACTTTTTCTTTTCTACCCGGCGTTCAAAGTCAACGGTGCTGATCTTTTCGCCGTTCACTATGGCCGCCGTTTTATTATCCAGCTGCGGAGGAGGGGTAGTCTGTCTGGCACAGCCAGTAATGATGACCAGCAATACGATTACAAGCAACAATAGCTTGCGCATGCTAATCTAATCCTCCTTGCCAGAAAGGCCCCGGGCTTTCCCGGGGCCAAAAGCCTTACTCTTTTTCGAAATCTTCCTTGCCAGCGCCACACATGGGGCAAACCCAGTCTGCCGGCAGAGCTTCAAAAGGAGTGCCAGGAGCAATCCCATTATCCGTATCCCCAACTGCCGGGTCATAGACATAGCCGCAAATAACACAGACGTATTTTTCCATAAGAACATCTCCTTTCTTTTTATCCCTGTCCCAGATCCGCCAGAATCCGGGAAAAATCTGCTTCCGGGTCCGTTTCCATGCCTTTTTCCACCGCCCGTTTTAACTGCCGGGCCAGGCCCTCATCTCCAATGACTATGGCACCAGTGAGCTGACGGCCCTGGAAACACAATTTGCAATAAAAACCCTCTTCGTCTGCCTTGACTTTCTGGCTACCACTCTCAGCCCAGTTGCCTATGGAGAAGACGGATGTGCCCATGACTTTAAGAATCGATGGCGGCGGCACCTCTACATATTTTTCCTCAGCGCCAGCAGCATTCATCCCGGCTACCCGCCCCTGAGCCTGAGCCACTGGCCACAGCCCCCAGACCTGGCCATTGTATTCCGCCACGTCCCCGCAAGCCCAGATTTGGTCCTGGGAAGTGCGAAGATACCGGTCGACCACAATCCCCCGCTGACAGGCAAGTCCGGCAGCCTGGGCTATTTCCAGATTGGGCCGTACTCCGGTGGAAAAGAGAATAAAATCCGCCGGCAGCTGTCGGCCATCGGCCAGTTGCAAAGCTTCTACTTTTTCCGTGCCGGTAATGGCCTGGGCCTGGGCAGCCAGCACCAGTTCAATCCCCGCTCTCTGGGCAGCCCGGTGGAGGTAGGCTGAAGCTTTTTCATCCACCTGGCGAGGCAACAAACGCTGATTGTGTTCTAATACCGCCACCTGAATACCGCGCTGACTGAGAGTCCAGGCCGCTTCCAGCCCCAGCGGTCCCCCTCCGATGATGATCCCTTTTTGGCCTGGCCGGGCGAATTCATTGATTCGTTGGGCATCCTCAGCGGTGCGCAGGGTAAAAACTCCTGCCAGCTGATTGCCCGGTACCGGCGGCAAAAAGGCCCGGCTTCCGGTGGCTATAATCAGGGATGAATAGGAAAGGACACTTCCGTCTTCTAACCGCACCTGACGGGAAGCGGGATCAATCCTTTCCGCCTTTATTCCCAGCCTTAGCTCCACACCCATTTCCTGATACCAGGCCGGAGGTTTTAACAAAAACTTTTCCACCTCAAACTCCTGGCCCAGCAGAAAGGAAAGGCGCAAGCGGTAATAAGGTGGGTACTTCTCCGCTGCTACCAGCGTAACCGGTTGCTCCTTATCCTGCTGGCGAATGCCTTCTATGGCACTGACAGCAGCTACCCCGCCGCCCAAAATTACTATTGCCATAGGCCATACCCCTTTCCTGTCTCCTCTAACGACCGGTTTCATCTTTGCCCAGGCTTTGAGCAAAGGCCACCCCGAACTCAAAACAATCCCTGAGCTCCTTCTCACTGGGTTTAAAGTTGACCCGCAATGCCGGTTGCACTACCTTAAGGCCCAGGGCACTCATCCGTTCCTCCAGCATTCTGGTTGCCTCCCCGCTCCAGCCATAGGAACCGAAGGCGGCAACAGGTTTGTTTTTATTCTTGATGGGACATACCACCGAGAGCAAATCCCAGGCGGGTTTGACAGCATCCCTGTTAATGGTAGGGGAGCCGACCAGAAAAGCCCGGGCTCGTTCTATTTTTGTCTTCAACTCGCTCAGCGGTATTTCGGTAATATCCACCACTTCTACTTCACAGCTATTGACACTGGCAATCCCCCGGGCGATCTCTGCAGCCATCGCCTTGGTGTAGCCATAAGCTGAAATATAGGCGATCAACACCGGACCCTGGTGCTGCTCTGCCAGCAATTGCTTGCTCCACTGTTCATAGAGGTCAACAATTTCCCAGCCCTTGCTGCGCAGAACAGGACCATGTCCCGGGCAGAATACATCTATGGGCAAATTGCGGATTTTATTGATGGCCTCCAGCACGTAACTGGCGAAAGGACTCATGATTACATCATAGTAATAACGCAGGTCAGAACTGAAATCCCCGACCAGGTCATCGAAAATCATAGGGCTGCTGTAATGGCTGCCAAAACTATCACAGGTGATCAGCACTTTATCCTCGGGAATGTAGGTATACATAGAATCCGGCCAGTGCAGGAAGGGGGCCATAATAAACTGCAAGGTTTTCCCTCCCAGGTCTATAGTCATGCCCTCTTTGGCCTCAATCGACGGAAATTCCCGGTTGGTAATGGCTTTCAGAAAGCGCAAAGCAGATTTGGACCCCACCACTTTGGCATTAGGAGCCAGGTCCAGCAGAGCAAAGACGCTGCCAGCATGATCCGGTTCAGTATGGTCAACGATAATATAATCAATATCAGCAGGGTTCACTACCTCTTTCAGCCGGGCCAGGTATTCGGAGAAAAAGCGCTCCTTGACAGTTTCAAATACCGCTATCTTTTCCCCTTTGACAACATAAGAGTTATATGTAGTGCCATGGGCTGTTTCCATCACAATATCAAATACCCTTAAATCCGGGTTCAGGGCCCCTGCCCAGTAAATCCCTTCTTTTATTTTGATCGCTCCAACTCTGTCCATTTAAAATACCCCCTTGTTTTTAGTCTTATTAGGAATTATTATTAATTATATCATATAGCAAAAATCATAGATTGTCAAAAGTTTTTATGTTAAGATATTCTTCATCAGGCAGCAAATACCTGCAAAGGAGTGGCAAAAAAATGGATAGCTGGAAAGTATCTTTGTTCACTTTAATCAGTACCTTCTCCCTGGCCCTGGACCTGGCGGAAAACAAAAAACTGGAGCACGCCCAGCGGGTAGCCTATCTGGCCTTACGCACCGGCGAAAAACTGGGACTTGCTCCTGACCGCCTGCGCCTGGTTTTTTATGGCGGTCTGCTCCATGATATCGGCAAAGTCAATGCTCAGCTCCCGGTAGAATCTCACCCTCTGGCCGGGGCCCGCTGGTCCACCCAGCTCCCTTTGTTAACTGAAATCGCTCCTATTATCGCTGCTCATCACGAAGCCTGGGATGGCAGCGGTTTCCCACTGGGCTTGAGCGGTGAGGAGATTCCCATAGAAGCCCAGCTCCTTTTCCTGGCCGATCAGATTGAAAACCAGTTTGGCCAGGATTATGACCTGCTACCGGTGCAGGAACGGATTGTCGCCTTTGTGGAAAAGGAAAAAGGCAAACGCCTGGCTCCTGTAGTAGCCGATGCCTATCTGGAACTTTTGCAGGAACCTCGTGTTTATTATGACCTGGCCCATCGCAATTTAGCCCAGGCCATCCGCCGCCGCAGCCAGGTTTTTGATCAGGAAATCCAGCAGGCATCTCTGAAACATTTAGCCCTCCTTTTTGCTGACCTGGTGGATGCCAAAAGTCCCTATACCGCCGCCCACAGCCGCCGGGTTGCCAATACCGCCTTCTACCTGGGCCAGACCCTGGGCCTGCCAGCCGCTCAGTGCCGTCAGCTCTATCTGGCTGGTCTCTTACATGACCTGGGCAAGCTGGCTGTCCCCTCGGCTATCCTGGATAAGCCAGACCAGCTCACCCCCCAGGAATACAGCCGCATCATTGCCCACGCCTATTATACCGAACGGCTGTTGATGGAAATCCCCGGTCTGGAGGAGCTGGCCTTCTGGGCCGCCGCTCATCACGAAAAACTGGATGGCAGTGGCTATCCTTCCCGTCTGCGGGCAGACCAACTGCCCTTGCCCGCTCGTATCCTGGCAGTAGCTGATTATTATCAGGCCCTGGCTGATGACCGTCCCTATCGGGCTGCCCTGCCCAGGGAAAAAATTTACCACCTCTTGCGCCAGGAAGCGGTTGCCGGCCGCTTTGACGCCAGGGTGGTAGAGGCTTTGCTCAATCTCTTTTAATCCAGCCGTTTACGGAAGCGCAAAACGGAAAGAGTACAGATGATTGCCGTCAGCACAGCCAGCCAGAATGATACCTGCCAGAGATGGGAAAAATCCGCTCCCCGCAGCACGATGCCGCGGACAATCTGCAAAAAGTAGGTTAATGGTAGAACCTGCCCAATCCAATAGATGATTTTAGGCATGGATTCCCGGGGAAACAAAAACCCGGACAAAAGAATACTGGGCAACAGAATTAAAAAGGCCATCTGCATAGCCTGCAGCTGGTTTCGGGCAACGGTAGAAACAAACATACCCATCCCCAGCGCACAGGCCAGAAAGATAGTAGCTAACGCCAGCAGCAACGCCACGCTGCCAGAAATTTTCACCCCGAACCAGAAAACCGCCACCGCCAGTACCAGCAAGAGATCAAAAAAGCCGATAAATACATAAGGAACCAGTTTGCCGATAATCAGTTCCACCGGCTTGATGGGAGTAATAATGATTTGCTCCAGAGTCCCCCGTTCCCGCTCCCGCACCAGGGCAAAAGCGGTGAGAATCACTGTTATGTTCTGCAAAACCAGACCCATTAGCCCCGGGATATTAAACCGCAGACTTTCCAGATTAGGGTTATACCAAACTCTCGTCCTCATATCCAGAGCCAAATTCAACCCCGGCCCCGCTCCCTGCCGTTCCAGACGCTGGGTAACCAGATTGAGATTTAGAGACTGGGCCAGCATCTGGGCTGCCGAAAGGGCAGTGCGGGCCACCAGCGGATCAGATCCATCCAGCAAAACCTGAACCTGGGCCATTTCTCCCCGGGCTAAACGCTTACTGTAATCTGGAGGAATAATCAGAGCCACCCTGGCTATCCCGCCATCCAGATAACGGCGGACTTCCCCGGGATTTTCGGTCCAGTAGCGTAAATCAAAGGTACCGGTATTGGCCATGGCACTCACCAGCTCCCGGCTGGCTCTGGTTTTACTTTGATCACAGACCAGGGTCGCGATGTTTTCCACATCAGTACTGATGGCATAACCAAAAAGCAGCATCATCATAACCGGTACCCCAAAAATCATGGCCAAACTGGGTCGGTCCCGGCTGATTTGAATAAATTCTTTCCATATTATCGCTTTCAGTCGCACCCAGCTCATCGGCTTTCACCCGCCTTAGCCTCTTGCCCAGCCACAAAATTGATGAATATATCCTCCACTGATTGTCCTCCGTGCCGGGCCTTGATTTCCGCCGGGGCACCGAAATCCAGCAAACGCCCTTGAAAGATAAAGCCCAGTACATCACATTGTTCTGCCTCATCCATATAGTGGGTAGTGACCAGGATTGTTACTCCCTCTTCTGCCAGGCGGTGAATCAACTGCCAGAAAATGCGTCGGGACAAGGGGTCAACCCCGGCAGTAGGTTCATCTAAAAACAGCAGCTGGGGCTCATGTAAAAGGGCACAGGCCAGGGCCAGTCGTTGTTTCCAGCCCCCTGATAGTGTACCCGCCAGCTGTTCCTCCCGGTCCCCCAAACCGGTCAAGTCCAGGAGATAACGGTAACGCTCCTCCAGTTTCTTGCCCTTTAACCCATATACCCCGCCATAAAAGCGCATGTTTTCCCTGACAGTTAAATCCTCATAAAGGCTAAACTTCTGCGACATATAGCCTATATGCTGTTTAATCTTTTCCCCATCCTTCAGGTCTATGCCCAGCACTGTCCCCTTGCCTGAGGTCGGAGTGAGAATTCCGCACAACATGCGGATGGTGGTGGATTTGCCGGAACCATTGGGGCCAAGAAAGCCAAAAATTTGTCCCGGCTTGATGGCAAAGGAAAGGTTATCTACTGCCTTGCGGTCACCAAAAATCTTGGTCAGGTTTTCTACCTTGATGGCATATTCCACTGGCCACTCCCCCTATTTCAGCCTGACTTCCACCGCCTGGCCCGGTTTAAAGCCACTGGACCCGCCGGAAGTGATTTCAACTTTTACTTTGAAGACTTGAGTGGCTCTTTCTTCCCTGGTTTGAATATTTTTAGGTGTAAATTCCCCCTGGGGAGAAATATAGACGATTTTGCCTTCCCCTTTGAGCTTGCCATTTTCCGCCTCCACTATCGCCTTCCTTCCCAGTTGCACCCGGTCCAGCTGGCTCTGGGGTACAAAGATATTTACATAAAGGCGGTCCTGATCTACCAGATTTAACAGGGTAGAACCGGGATTGGCCAGCTCCCCCACCTTGAGAAGGATATTCTGAACCACTCCCCTTACCGGAGCTACTACCCGGGCCTTATTCACCTGCAATTGGGCCAGGGCCTCCTGCTGACGAGCTGCCTCCACCTGGGCGTCCTGGGCAGAGAGGGAATAGGAGGTAGCTCCCGCCTGGAGTAAGCGGACTTGCTCCCTGGCAGCATCAATCTGAGCCTTGAGGCTATTTACAGCGGCCTGGGCACTGGCTTCTGCCGCTTTTGCGGCTTCCAGCTGGTCAGCGGTAGCTCCCCCGGTTTGGACCAGCTCCTCTACATCCTGGCGCTGACTTTGCAAACGCTTCAAATTCTCCAGAGCTCCCTGCAAAGAAGCCTGCAGAGCCCGTACCTGGGCCTGGGCCTGGGCGATTTGTTGCGGACGGCTACCTGCTTTCACATCACCAGCCCTGGCTTCGGCCGCTGCCCGGTTAGCCTGCGCCAGCGCCAGCTGCAGGCGGGCCGCTTCATCATCCAGTTTAGCCACTACCTGGCCAGCCTTGACCAGCTCCCCTTCCTTTACCAGTACCTCCTTGACCTTGCCGGCCGTTTCCGCCACTACCCGGTATTCCTCGCCTTCAACCCAGCCGTTATAAACATCTTCTGCTGGTTTTCCCTGCTGTTTCAGCCAGCCATACCAGCCCAGTCCTGCCAGCACCAGCAGGACCACCACAATTCTAACTCCCTTCATCATTAGTCACCCCTTCCATGATAATTTTTATCATTTCAGCTATCATCTTATCCATCTCCGGTTCTTCAGGCAAAGCAGGCTTGAGCAAGCCCTTATACATTAAAGACGAAACCATCGCCCCCAGTAATATTTGAACCAGGGCCGTTCGATTTACAGGCCTCAGCTTTTCTCTGTCCAATTTCTTCTCCAGAAATTCCAGTACTGCTGCCCGTAGAGGCAAGATTATTTCCTTGAGCAAATACTCCCTCAATTCTGGCTGCAGAGCTGCTTCCAGCAAAATCAGCTTGAACAGCTCCTGATTCTTCTCGATGATAGTCAGCCGCTGCCGCAGAATCTTCTCCAGCGCCTGGGCCAGGGGCAATTGTTCGGTCTCCGCCCAGGTTCGCATCAGACTGCTGATCATAATCGGTTCCAGTACACCCTGCAGGAGAGCTTTTTTGGTAGGAAAATAATGAAAAATAGTACCCTCTGCCACCCCTGCCTCCCGGGCAATCTCTCTTGTAGAAGTACCGGCATAACCTCTGGCACTGAATAGCTTCAGGGCTGCTGCCAGGATCCGCTGCCTGGTTTCTTCTCCTTTACGGGTTCTGGCCACTTCCCCTCCCTCCCTCCTTTTCGAGTAAGTACTCAATTTATTATATTCGATAGTATTGTTTCTTTTCCTGCCTGGAGGTAAAGAATATAAAAAAAACTCCGGGAATTTTCCCGGACAAACTAACTCTGAAGTCGCCAGCCTTTAGGATAATAATTTTTTAAATAGCCATCTACTGCCAGGGCCCAGCCCAGTGGCCACCGGTCCAGACAGAGCAAATGCCAGCCTTTTGCCTCTCCAGCCGGCAAGGTCTCGCCTTTCAGGTATTTCCTCAGCTCCGGAGCATCCAGGGTGAAATAGACCGGCTGGGCAAACTGTTCCGGTTTTAAAGCCATCGCCAGGGCATAATCAGGATAAAATTTGCCTTTATAGAGATTACCCAGGGTCAATCCGGGACGAATCAGTTTTAATCCCTGCAATACCGGCAATTCCGGGGGTACAAGATAGAGGGTCCCGCCATTCAACCAGTAACGCCCATTCAATTCTGTTTTTAAATAGTTCTGGCGGAAGCGGTGCCAGGAGGCCAGTTCCTTGGCTCCTTCGGCCAGGTAGGGATCAGTACCACCGGGTCTGCCTGCTCCAGCCAATCTGCTTCCATTGTTATTTTTGCGCAATCTGGCCAGAAAATGTCCTTCTCCTCTGTTTTTATGCGGCCAGATCCGGCAAGCCAGGGCCAGTTCCGGCCTGCCCCCTACCACCCAGTCGGGGCGGCCCGGGCTATAGAGATGGGCCTGAGGCACCGGCTCCAGCTGAAATTCGGAATGTTCCTGCAAAAACTCCTGGATTGTCCCTTCGTTTTCATATGGATTAAAGGTACAGGTAGAATAAACCATTACTCCCCCGGGTTTCAGCATCCGGGCAGCTGCCCGCAAGATCTCCCTCTGCATCTGCCGGCAGCGTTCCGGACCAAACTTCTGATATGCCCCCATGCTCTCCGGCTCCCGCCGGAACATCCCTTCTCCTGAACAGGGTGCATCCACCAGAATTTTATCAAAATAGCCGGGAAAATGGCGGGCCAGCCGCTCTGGTCGTTCGTTGAAAATCAGGCAATTGGTTAAACCAAAAGTCTCAACATATTTAACCATGGGCCGGATGCGCTGGGGATTATTATCATTGGCTACCAGAATCCCTTTTCCTTGCAATTTGGCTCCAATCTGGGTGGTTTTGCCCCCCGGAGCTGCACAGAGATCCAGTACCTTCTCCCCTGGCTGAACCTCCAGAGCTTCCACTGGCGCCATGGCACTGGGTTCCTGGATATAATAAAGTCCGGCATGGTAGTAAGGGTGTTTCCCCGGTCGCTCTTCTTCCTGTAAATAATAACCTTCCCGACACCAGGGCACCCTCTCCAGAGGAAAAGGAGCGATTTTTTCCCACTCAGCCTGCTGAATTTTCAAGGGATTTTGGCGCAGGCCGTGCTGACTCTCTCCCGCCAGGGCGGCCAGGAACTCCGGCCATTCCTCTCCCAGCAAGGGTTCAAGCCTCTGTACAAACTCCCGGGGTAGTCGTTCTGCTGTGATTGCCAAGCCGCTTACCTCCTCAGACAGGATTTTTAGCATCGATGTGGAATTAAGTCCTTTGAGGTGATAATATGGAATATCGTCAACTTTCAGGAACAGATATCGCTGTCTCCCGCCTGGGCTTAGGCGGCATTCCCCTGCAAAAGGCAGAACCTGAACAGGTAGCCAATCTAGTGGCTGCCGCCGCTGACCACGGCATAAACTTTATCGATACCGCCCGTGGTTATGGTGCCAGTGAAACCTTGCTGGGCCAGGCCCTGAAAGGCTATCGTTCCCGTTTTCTGCTGGCCAGCAAGTCCATGGCCCGGGCGGCAGGTAAACTGGCTAGCTCCTGAGCCAGTTGCTCCGCTACCTTCCGGTTACCTTCTGCCATGAGGTGAATCTCATCAGTAAACCACTTACTCTCTATCAGCTGGCTGTAGTCCAGGGAACGGCAGTTGTGCCGCCGGGCTGCAGCCAGTATTTGCTGCTTTTCCTTTTCCCAGCGCTGTACATCAATTTTATACTTTTGTTTCAATAACTCCATATTGGCAGGAGTAGCATAAACCAGGGCCGGTCGACCTGCGTTTTCCCATTCCCGCAACAATTCCAGGTAAAGCCGCCACTCCAGATTGGCAGTGGTTAAATTCAGGGATGCCAGTTGCCCTCCGGCCCCTTTTAACAAAACCTCCTTTTTTTCCTGCCAGGGTCTTCCCTGTCCTGCCTGCTGTTGCTGTTTCTGCTGCCACTGCTGAGGCGCCTGGCTGCGTTCGGCTGTACCCTGAACCAGATCAGATAAATGCAAAAAGTCCCGCGCTACCACCTGTCGATAGCGATAAAAACTCCAAACCGCCGCTACTTTCTCCCCCAGTTGCTCTTCCCTGCTGGTCTCAGCTACTTTTATGCCCAGGTTACGAGCTGCCTCAGCATTGCCGGGCAGGCGTAGTACGTCCTGAAAGCGCACTCCCCCTTTTTCGGCAAACCAGCCCCGGCTGATATTATACACCAGAATATCCACCGGCATTTTTTTCAGCTGACGTACCAGAAAATAGGCTTCTGCCGGTTTCAAACCCTTTATACCCAGGTTAATTACAGTTATCTTTTGACCGGGAAACTTCTCCCGCAGGGAGCGGGCCAAATAAGCCGGAATAGTACGGTCAGCAGGAGTACTGGAACCATACATTTCTGAATCCCCCAGACAGACTACCACCAGTCCGGGAGCGCGTGGTAACCGGTCCAGCACTACCCGGATTGAACCCAGATCAGGATTATTCACCCGCCAGTCCTGTTTTTCCAGGAGCCGCCAGTCCAGATAGCGGTTCAGGCCCCAGTCCACCAGGAAGAGGCCAATTATAATCAATATCAGTACTTTGCCATTGAAAGGCAAAATTTTGTTCATACCTCTTTCTCCTTAAAATTGATTATAGATAAACTGGGTTTGTCCAAGAGTAGAGCCCAGTACAGCCAGTAAGATCAAACCAAGCCAGAAAATAGCCGCTATTAGCTCCCGCCAGCTCAGCATCAGCCACCGCCTCCCATAATCTGCAGAACCCGAAGGGCCTGTTGCAGGTTTGTAGTAAAAGGTATCCAGGCCAGTACAACAAAATTATATGTAATGAATATGGCCAAACCGCGATACCAGTACTGGTCAGGCCAGCTCTCGGGTAAACGGGGCAGAAGATAGCGGCGATAAAGCCGCCAGAGAATGAGCGCCCCAGCATGGAGCATCCCCCAGAAAATAAAGTTCCAGCCCGCTCCATGCCAGATACCGGTTACAAACATGACCACCAGGGTATTGAATAAAATCCGGCGGAAAGCCACCCGGCTTCCCCCCAGGGGGATAAAAAGATAGTCCCGGAACCAGCGGGTCAAAGACATATGCCAGTGTTTCCAGAACAGAGATATATTCCCTCGCAAATAAGGCCAGTCGAAGTTTTCCTGGATTCTCAGACCAAAGAAACGGCTGCTGCCCACTGCTATATCAGTATAGCCGGAAAAATCCACATAGAGTTGCCAGGCATAGGCGTGAGCTGCCAGCCAGTAGGCTCCTGCAGACAGTCCGGGCTTGCTCAAGCCACTGGCCAGTGGAGCCAGCGCCGCTGCCACCAGCAATTTCTTGAACAACCCCAGCAAAATGCGTTCCAGCCCCTCCCAGAGGTAATTCCACTGCCAGCGCTGTTTTTCTCCCAATTGGCGAGAAAAATCCTGCCAGCGTTCAATAGGCCCGGAAGTAAGAATGGGCCAGAAAAAGGAATAGCCCAGGAAGGTTATTAACTCTCTTTGCTCAACCTTGCCCCAGTAGCTATCGATTACATAATGCAGCCAGCGAAAGGTGACAAAAGATATCCCCACCGGAACCGCCACCTGTTCCCAGTGCCAGCGGCCCGGCTGTCCCAGGGCCTGTAAAGCCTGATTGAGTATTTGTAAAAGAAAAGCAAAATACTTGGTATAAAGCAAATAAAAACTCACCACTATTATAGCCAGTGCCAGCAGCCAGGCTCGCCTCTGGCCCCACCGACTCAGAATTTCTCCCAGCAGAAAAGTTAGCATGGCCAATCCCAGCATTAATAAGCCCTGCCCAGGATACCAGTATAGCAGGAGTGCGATATTGCTCAGAGCCAACCATAAGCTGCGGCTGCTGCTTCCCGGCAAGAGCCAGAAAACTCCCACCATGACCAGCAAAATCAACCCACTGGTCCAGGATAATAAAACCATGGCCGTCCATCCATTCCCTTCTGTTTTAGATATTGCTATTTGGACATAAGCTAATTGTAGCATATTTCCCTTTCTGATAACAGTAACCGGTTAGGCTGACCGATGAAAAAGACCTACCATCCAACCTATATATTTTACCATTTACCATGACTTAATTGCATTTAGGGGGAGAGAAGTTGTATTTGCCTGAAAATAGAATTATTTTTAAATTGAATGAATATTCATTCTGCCAGGCCGGAGGGAGATGCTATGTATCACCAAACTACTATTGGGCTGTTTCACCAACAACTGCCCAAATATATCAATAAACCCCTGTTTCTAACCAAAAAAGAGGGCAAATATCAGCCTGTAACCTGGAAAGAGGCCGCCGAAGAAGTCCAGCTCTTTACCCTGGGTCTTCTGGCCCTGGATACCAATCCCGGAGACCGGATAGGTCTGATGATGACAACCCAGTATTTCTGGCCCCTCTGGGACCTGGCCATTATCGCTGCTCGTGCCATCAATGTTCCCATCTATCCTACAAATAAAGGCCCTCAGGTTGCTCATATTATCAATGATAGTGGCAGCAAAATCCTGATTGTTGGCTCCTCAGAACTAGCAGAAGAAGTAATAAATCATCAGCAGCTGATGCCAGATTTAAAACATTTGATTCTGCCTGACCCCATCCCCACTTCTTTGAAAGAAAAAGCAGAAAACATAAAACTGTGGTCTTTTGCCGATTTGCGTCAGCTTGGCAAGGAACTCTGGCAACAACAACCCGGTCTTTATGATCGAACCTGGCCCCAGGTAAAACCCACTGATATCTGTTCCATCATTTATACATCCGGCACTACTGGTAACCCCAAAGGAGTTATCCTGACCCATATCAATTTTCTCAGCAATGCCTGGGGCTGTTACCAGGTTGTCCCCAGCCCGGATACCCATGTCAGCCTTTCCTTCCTGCCATTAAGTCATGTGCTGGAAAGAACCCTGGGCTGGTACTACATGCTTTATGCCGGGGTAACCATCGCCTATGCCGAAAGCATCAATGACGTCCCCAAAAACCTGGAAGAAGTTCGTCCTCATCTCATGTGCAGTGTACCCCGCCTTTATGAAAAAATCCATCACCGCATTATGGAAAACGTCGCCACTTCTTCCTTCCTGAAAAAACGCATTTTCCACTGGGCAATTAAAGCAGGAAAAAAACGCGCTAACCTGCTGGCTGCCAAACAACCTGTTCCCCTGTGGCTACGCTGGCAGGACACTCTGGCTGACCGTCTGGTTTTTCGTAAAATCAGGGAACGCTTTGGCGGCCGTCTGGATTTCTGCGTCTCCGGTGGCGCTCCCCTGGGCCGAGATCTGGCTGAATTCTTTTATGCTGTAGGCATCAGGGTCATTGAAGGCTATGGTCTGACCGAAACTTCCCCGGTTCTAACCTGTAACCGCCGGGAAAACTATCGGTTTGGTTCAGTTGGCCTGGCCATTCCGGAAGTGCAATTAAAAATTGCCCCTGATGGCGAAATTCTGGCCAAAGGCCCCAATCTCACACTGGGCTATTATAACAATCCGGAAGCTACTGCCGAATTATTTACTGAAGATGGCTGGTTAAAAACAGGAGATATCGGCATCATTGATAATGACGGCTTTCTTTTCATCACCGACCGTAAAAAGGATTTAATCATCACTGCCGGAGGCAAAAATGTAGCCCCCCAGCCCATTGAACAACTCCTTACAGCTGACCGTTTTATCGCCCAGGCCGTTGTTTATGGAGATAAACAGCCTTTTATGACTGCAATGATTGTTCCTGATTTTACCGACCTGGAACACTATGCGCGCGAGAAAGGGGTGAATTTCACTACCCGCCAGGAATTGATTACCTTGCCCAAAATCCAGAAACTTCTGGCCAAGCGGGTAGCCAAAGCCCTCAAGCATCTCCCCAGGTAT
The DNA here is from genome assembly GCF_900167165.1 of Carboxydocella sporoproducens DSM 16521. Classification (NCBI taxonomy): domain Bacteria; kingdom Bacillati; phylum Bacillota; class Clostridia; order Eubacteriales; family Clostridiales Family XVI. Incertae Sedis; genus Carboxydocella; species Carboxydocella thermautotrophica. The sequence continues at coordinate 41,911 of NZ_FUXM01000012.1, forward strand.
GAACAGGTTAAACGCATTACCATCCGCGCCCAGGAATTTACTATGGATGCCGGAGAAGTCACTCCCACTCTGAAAATCCGACGCAGGATCATATACAAGAAATATGAACAGGATTTCCTGGCCATGTATCAGGACCAGGGCCCCTATGTGGAAGTCATCTACAAACATGATGAAGAGGAAGATATTCCAATTAGCCCCGGTACTCCTCTCTCCCGGTAAGATAAAAAGGCACTTTGCTCTCCCGCAAAGTGCCTTTTATCCTTATTTGGTTTCCAGCCATTCAACCTGGCCACTGCCCAGATGATATTTGGCTCCCACGATTTTCAGCTTACCCTGTTCTACCAGTTCCTTAATGATAGGGCTTTTTTCCAGTTCGACCATGGAAGCTTCCACATTCAGTTCCGTAGACTTTTCTACCAGCTGATCGCCGGCCAGACCGGTAGCCTTCGCTTTTTCCACCGAAGGCTTGATTTTTTCTATAATTGAGCCGATGCTGCCCGGTACTTCTCCGCCCTTAACCGCAGCGGTAACGGCACCGCATTTTTCATGACCCATGACGACAATCAGGGGAGTACCCAGGTGTTCAGCCGCATATTCAACACTGCCAGTAGCCACCGGATCAATCACATTTCCGGCTACCCGTATAACAAATAAATCCCCTAAAGCCTGATCGAAGATGATTTCCGGCGGTACCCTGGAATCAGAACAGCTGACAATGATGGCAAAAGGATGCTGGCCATTCTTTTTCAGCTCTTCCCGCCGTTCATCCCCCAGATTGTCGGGCAAAACCTTTTCGCCGGCAAAGCGGGCATTTCCATCTTTCAGCAGATTCAATGCTTCATCCGGATTTTTGATGATTTCCGGTCGCTGATAGACCTGAACCGCCGATGCGCTAGCAGCCTTTTCACCGCTATTTTCGCCGGTCTTCTGGGCTTCACTGCCACAGCCAGCCAGAGTAAAACTCCCCAGCAATAAGGCCCCAGCCAGCACTCCCCCCAGCACTTTCTTTCTCTCTACCATTTTGACACCTCCAGTAATTGTTTGTAATTTTTCGCTCAAATTATATTCGCTGCTTTTTCTTTTTTTCCTGCTAAATCCCTGAATTTTTTGTGAAAAGTAGCACAGTCCACAGAAAACAAAAAGGGGCGATAAGGCCCCTCTTTATGGCAAATTGGTGTTTCCCATCAAGAAGCGGTCACACTCCCGGGCCGCTCCCCGGCCTTCGCGAATGGCCCAGACCACCAAACTCTGGCCCCGGCGCATGTCACCAGCTACAAATACCTTCGGTATATTGGTACGGAATTTGCCAAAATCCGCTTTCACATTACCGAATTGGTCCAGTTCAACTCCCAGCTGATCCAGGAGCTGTCTTTCCGGTCCCACAAAACCCATGGCCAGCAGCACCAGCTGCGCGGGCCAGACTTTTTCCGTACCGGGAATTTCCTGTGGTACCAGGCGGTCCTGTGGCCCTTTCACCCATTCCACCTGGACTGTATGCACTTCCTTGACCCGCCCCTGTTCATCACCAACAAACCGTTTGGTCATCACGCAATATTGACGGGGATCTGCACCATAAAGGGCGGCAGCTTCCTCCTGGCCATAATCCACCTTCAATACCCGGGGAAACTGCGGCCAGGGATTGTCTGCCGCTCTCGTTTTCGGTGGCTGGGGCATGATCTCCAGCTGTACCACGCTACGGCAACCGTGCCTGATGGCAGTAGCAACACAGTCAGTACCGGTGTCACCGCCCCCGATCACCACTACATCCTTGCCCGCGGCGGAAATATAGTTACCATCTTCCAGATTGGAGTCCAGCAGACTCTTGGTATTGGCCTTGAGAAACTCCATGGCGAAATGGATACCTTGCAGGTTACGGCCTTCTACCGGCAGATCCCGGGGCTTAGTTGAACCTCCGCAAAGGATAACGGCATCAAATTCTCCCAGCAAGCGGCCTACGGGAAAGTCCTTACCCACTTCGGTATTGGTGACGAATGTAATGCCTTCTGCTGCCAGAATATCGATGCGGCGCTGGACAATCTTCTTATCCAGCTTCATATTGGGGATGCCATACATCAACAGTCCCCCCACCCGGTCAGCCCGCTCAAATACGGTAACCCAGTGTCCTGCTTTATTGAGCTGAGCTGCGGCTGCCAACCCCGAGGGACCTGACCCTACCACCGCTATTTTTTTGCCAGTGCGGATGGCCGGAGGCCGGGGCACAACCCAGCCTTCTTCATAAGCCCGGTCGATTATAGCACATTCGTTATTCTTGATAGTTACCGGCTGACCGTGCAAACCGCAAGTACAAGCCCCTTCACAGGGAGCAGGACAGACCCGGCCTGTAAATTCGGGGAAGTTATTGGTCTTGTGCAACCGTTCCAGTGCCTCCCGCCACAGACCCCGGTAAATGAGGTCATTCCACTCAGGGATCAAATTGTTGAGGGGACAGCCGGAAACAGCTCCATTGATGATCACTCCGGTGTGGCAGTAGGGGGTGCCGCACTCCATGCAGCGGGCCCCCTGGATCTTCAGTTGTTCTTCCTCAAATTGGTAGTGGAATTCATTCCAGTCCTTGATTCTTTCCAATGGCTCCCGGTCACCCGGCAGTTGCCGCTGGTATTCCATAAAACCGGTCGGTTTACCCATAGCCGTACCTCCTATACACCCTTAATTCCAGTTTTTCTTAAAGGCCGCCAGCAGGGCTTCGTCCCCGGTCAGACCGGATGCATAGGCTTCCTCGATGGCCTCAATCATCCGTTTATAATCCCTGGGTATGACCTTGACGAATTGGGTTATCTTGTTATCCCAATCAGCCAGTACGGCTTCGGCCAGAGCACTGCCGGTGTAACGGGCGTGTTTAGTGATCATAGTCTTGACTTCCTCGATTTCCCGTTCATTTTCCAGCCGTTCCAGCAATACCATTTCTTTATTGCAGCGCTGCGGGAAAGTGCCGTCTTCGTCCAGCACATAGGCGATACCGCCTGACATCCCGGCAGCGAAGTTGCGCCCGGTTTTACCCAGCACTACTACCCGGCCACCGGTCATATATTCACAACCATGGTCACCTACCCCTTCTACCACGGCATAGGCGCCACTGTTCCGCACACAGAATCTTTCCCCGGCTACACCCCGGAAATACGCTTCCCCCGAAGTAGCCCCATAAAGGGCGACGTTACCGATAATGATATTCTCCTCCGGCTTGAATTTGGCTTCCAGAGGCGGATAGACGATAATCTTGCCACCTGATAGACCCTTGCCAATATAGTCATTGGCATCTCCTTCAAGCTCCAGTGTCATACCTCTGGGTATAAAGGCACCAAAACTCTGGCCTGCTGAGCCTTTAAACTTGAGCCAGATGGTATCTTCCGGCAGGCCTTCCGAACCATAGCGACGGGTGATTTCACTGCCCACAATGGTTCCCACCACCCGGTTAATATTGCGGATAGGCAGAGTGGCAGTAACCTTTTCACCCCGCTCGATGGCCGGTCGGCAAATATCCAGCAGCTCCCGACGGTCCAGGGACTTATCCAGCCCATGGTCCTGCTGTGTGCGGCAATATCTGCCTACTGTTTCCGGCACATCCGGCTGGTACAACAGGGGTGATAAATCCAGATGCCTGGCCTTCCAGTGTTCAATGGCTTCATTTACTTCCAGCACATCGGTACGTCCCACCATTTCATCAATGGTGCGGAAACCGAGCTCAGCCATGATTTCCCTGATTTCCTGGGCCACAAAACGCATGAAGTTAACCACATGTTCCGGTTTACCCTGGAAGTTTTTCCGCAGTTCCGGGTTCTGGGTGGCAATCCCCACCGGACAGGTGTCCATATGACAGACCCGCATCATCACACAGCCCATAACTACTAGCGGCGCGGTGGCAAAGCCATATTCCTCTGCCCCAAGCAGAGTAGCAATCACTACATCCCGGCCGGTCATCAGCTTGCCATCCACTTCCACCACAATCCGGTCCCGCAGGTTATTTAACACCAGGGTCTGGTGGGTTTCTGCCAGTCCCAGCTCCCAGGGCAACCCTGCGTGCTTGATACTGGTCCGCGGGGAAGCTCCAGTACCACCATCATAACCGCTGATCAGCACCACATCAGCCCGGCCTTTGGCCACCCCGGCAGCAATGGTCCCTACGCCCACTTCCGATACCAGCTTCACATTAATACGGGCATTGGAGTTAGCGTTTTTCAGGTCATGGATCAACTGAGCCAGATCCTCAATGGAATAGATATCATGGTGAGGCGGAGGGGAAATCAGCTCCACTCCAGGAGTAGAATGCCGCACCGCTGCTACCCAGGGATAAACCTTACGCCCTGGCAGCTGGCCCCCTTCCCCGGGCTTGGCCCCTTGAGCCATTTTGATCTGAATTTCATCGGCATTGACCAGATATTCGCTGGTAACCCCGAAACGTCCGGAAGCCACCTGTTTAATGGCACTGCGTCTGAGATCCCCATTGGGGTCGGGTTTAAAACGGGCAGGATCCTCCCCGCCTTCCCCGGTATTGCTCTTCCCGCCAATGCGGTTCATGGCGATGGCCAGACATTCATGGGCCTCCTTGCTAATGGAGCCAAAGGACATCGCCCCCGTCTTGAAACGACGGCAAATGGATTCCACCGATTCGACCTCATTCAGTGGAATAGGTTTGCGCTTGGGTTTAAACTTGAATAATCCCCGTAAAGTAAAGTGTTTCTGAGTTTGGTCATTAATTAAAGCAGCATACTTTTTGTAGAGCTGGTAGTCTCCCCGGCGGCAAGCTTCCTGCAACAGATGAATGGTCTCAGGATTGAAGAGATGGTCCTCTCCATTTCGCCGCCACTGGTAATCGGAGCCAGGATCCAGGGTTTGGTCTAGCCCCTCCTGAGCAGAAAATGCTCGTTGATGGCGCATTAAAGCCTCCTGGGCTACTATATCCAGCCCAATACCTCCCACCCGCGAAGGAGTCCAGGTGAAATACTTGTCTATAAACTCCTGGGAAAGGCCAATGGCTTCAAAGATCTGAGCTCCCCGGTAGCTCTGGATAGTGGAGATACCCATTTTGGACAGGACTTTTACTACCCCTTTGGTAACAGCCTTGATATAGTTTTTGATGGCCTTTTCCCGGCTGATGCCAGGCAACATGCCCTGATTGATCATGTCATCTAAGGTCTCAAAAGCCAGGTAAGGGTTAATGGCGCCGGCCCCATAGCCCAGTAGAACAGCAAAATGGTGAACTTCCCGCGGCTCCCCTGATTCGAGAATCAGGCTGGCTTTAGTCCTTCTGCCATTGCGGACCAGATGATGGTTGACACAGGACAGGGCCAGCAAAGCGGGAATGGGTGCATTATAGGCGTCTACTCCCCGGTCGGAAAGAATCAGATAATTGCACCCTGCATCAATAGCTGCATCCGCCGCCCGGCACAGGTCTTCCAGTGCCTGTTCCATGCCTCTGGCGCCGTCTGCTGCCCGGAAGAGAATGGGTAGAGTTACTGATTTGGCCCCCTCACGCCGGAGATAGCGGATTTTGGCCAGCTCTTCGTTGCTCAGAATCGGGGTCTGGATTTTAATCTGCCGGCAACTGGTGGGCTCTGGTTTGAGAAGGTTTCCTTCCGGGCCCAGATTGGTCACCGTCGCAGTGATGATTTCCTCCCGAATAGCATCAATAGGCGGGTTAGTCACCTGAGCAAACAGCTGTTTAAAGTAATCATACAGAAGCCGCGGCCGGTCGGAAAGCACCGCCAGCGGTGCATCCATCCCCATGGATCCAACCGGTTCCATCCCCTTTTCCGCCATGGGCGCCAGGGTATCTTTCAGTTCCTCAAAAGTATAACCAAAGGCCAGCTGTTTTTTCAGCACTGTCTGGTGATCCAGCTCCGGTGCCACCGGACCTTCGGGCAGGTCTTCCAGTGCTACCAGATGTTCTTTCAGCCATTCTTCATAGGGATGTTCGGTTGCAATTTGATGCTTTAGTTCATCATCGGAGATAATACGGCCTGCTTCCGTATCCACCAGCAACATGCGGCCCGGACGCAGTCTTTCCTTGATAATCACTTTTTCCTGGGGAACTTCCAGCACCCCTACTTCAGAAGCCATGATAATCAGGTCATCTTCTGTAACATAATAGCGGGAAGGTCTGAGCCCATTCCGGTCCAGCACAGCCCCGATGATGCGGCCATCGGTAAAGGCCATAGCCGCCGGACCATCCCATGGTTCCATCAAGCAGCTATGATACTCATAAAAGGCTTTTTTCTCCGGGCTCATGCTCTCATGGTTCTGCCAGGGTTCCGGAATCATCATCATCATGGCATGAGGCAAGGACCGTCCAGTTAAGTAGAGGAATTCCAGGCAGTTATCGAACATTGCCGAGTCACTGCCATCTGGATCGATAACTGGCAGGATTTTGGCCATATCTTCACCAAAAAGCTCGCTTTCACAAACCGCCTGGCGTGCATGCATCCAGTTGACATTGCCGCGCAAAGTATTGATTTCTCCATTGTGAATCAGATAGCGGTAGGGATGAGCCCTCTCCCAGCTGGGAAAGGTATTGGTACTGAAGCGGGAATGAACCAGGGCCAATGCTGTTTCAACTGCGGGGTCCTGTAGGTCGATGTAGAAGCGGTCTACTTGTTCTGGAGTCAGCATGCCCTTGTAGACAATAGTGCTAGCCGAGAGACTAGCGAAATAGAAATATTTACCACCAGGGTGGTCCCCATGGCGAATTTCCTTTTCAGCCCGTTTACGGATAACATAGAGCTTACGCTCAAAGGCCATCCGATCTGACTGCGGCCGGGGAGGAGCAATAAAGACCTGGCGAATAAAAGGCTGCGCTTTGCGAGCCATTTCCCCCAGGCTGGAATTATCGGTAGGCACAGTCCGCCAGCCCAGCAAGACCTGGCCTTCTTCTGCGATTATTTCCTCCAGTTTCTGTTCACAGGCTGCCCTTTCCTCCGGATCAACCGGTAAAAAGAGCATACCAACCCCGTATTGTCCGGGTTCAGGTAAATCAATGCCCAGCCGGGCACATTCCTTTACCAGGAAGGCATGAGGAATTTGCATAAGTATACCGGCACCGTCACCGGTGTTGGTCTCCGAACCCTGGCCTCCCCGGTGATCCAGGTTCAGGAGAATAGTCAGAGCCTGACGTACAATCTCATTGGACTTCTTGCCCTTGATATTGGCCACAAATCCAATACCGCAGGCATCATGCTCAAACTGGGGATCATACAGTCCTTGCTTGGGTGGTAAGCCATTCATGTACTCTCTCATAGCATGCACCTTTCTTCGTTTAAGTTTTCCTATTGCTGTATATTCTAACATTGCTTGTGCTTAAATACAATCATTCTGCTGCATGCATATTGCATACTTGCATTAAGGTTCGTAAAATGGAAGCAGGAGGGGATTAAATTGAAAAGCTATCGCAAGGAACTGTGGTTTGAAACCAAAACCCGGCGGGCTTTTATTAATATTACACCTCAGGTAGAAGCCGCCCTGCGGGAAAGCGGAATCAAGGAAGGTCTTTTATTATGTAATGCCATGCATATAACCGCCAGTGTTTTTATCAATGATGATGAAAGTGGCTTGCATCACGATTTTGAAACCTGGCTGGAAAAGCTGGCTCCCGAGAAGCCCTATGAACAATACCGGCATAATGGCTTTGAGGACAATGCCGATGCTCACCTCAAGCGCACCATCATGGGTCGGGAAGTAGTGGTAGCTGTTACCAATGGCCAGTTAGACCTGGGACCATGGGAACAGATTTTTTACGGGGAATTTGATGGCAAACGCCGAAAAAGGGTACTGATTAAGATTATTGGGGAGTAAATTCTTCATTTTTTGTGTGTTATTTTTGCAATTTATCCCCACCTATAGAGGTGGGGGTCTTCTTGCTTAATTTTTTTATAAAAAATCCTTTCCCGCTGAATAGGCGGGGAAGGATTTTAGTTTTTTTGTAGGTAGCTGACCACAATATTTAAAAACTCTTTTAAATCACTTAGGTTGTTTGTGATTATCTCATATACCGTTTCATGGTCAATTTCCCAATATACATGCACAAGCTTGTTTCTAAATCTGGCCATTTTTCTATAATTATTCAGTTGTTGCTCATTGATTAATCCTATCTTAAACATTGTTTCAAAAATTTCCACGTAAGTTTCCGGGGGAGGCAAGTTTCTATCTATCTGCTCTAAAGCTATTATTCGATTTCCTATATTGATGCAGGTTTCAATAGCTAACTGTAAATAACGTTCAGCGGCAGCTGTTAAAATTTCATCTTTTAAAAAAACGTTTTTTTCAGTATGAGCAACTTTTTCTAACAGATTGATATATTTTTTTAGCAATCTTGTTTGAGTAAGTAACTTTTCATCCAATTTACCTTCCCCCCAGTGCCCTAACAAACTCCCGGTTAAATTCCTCCCGGTAGGGCTTAAAATCAAGATAACTAAGGATTACCCCTGTTTCAAAATCTATTCTTTTTTTATGATCAGAACAATATAGGATCTGTTTATTCTTAAGGACCGCAAATTGTCTGCTTATTGGCTGGTAGTTGAGAACAATCCCGTCTATTTCTTCTGTTTCTAGAAATCTTATAAGCTCGATAAATATCCGGTTTTCTAAATCGACCATTACTGTCTGAGTCAATTTAAAATTAAATAAAATGGCCAGATCAATATCACTTAAAGGCTTGATATTATCCTTTACTAATGACCCAAAAAGATATACTGCAATTATTTCTTCACTGTATCTTGAAAAAATTTGACTGGTTAATGGCAATCGTTGTTTTATTTTTTGGAAATTAATTTTGTTAAATTTTATCATTTTATCACCAGCTTTATTTATGATACGGCTCCCCGCGCCGGATTTTCTGCCAGCGATAGATTTGTTCCAGCAAAATCACGCGCATCAGCTGATGTGGATAGGTAAACGCCCCAAAACTGAGCTTAAACTGACAGGCAGCCAGCACCTTATCCGCCAGTCCCAGGGAACCGCCAATGACAAAAACCAGATGGCTCCAGCCTGCCAGTAACCATTCCTCGACCCTGGCCGCCATCTCCTCCGAAGAACAGGTCTTTCCCCGCAGGTCAAGAGCTACCCGCCAGGAATGAGGGGGGAGAGCCGCCAGCAAACGCTCCCCCTCTTTTTGTCGTACCTGTTCCCGAACACTCTCCCCGGCCTCTTCCGGGCAGGACTCATCCGCGACTTCAATGATTTTCACCCTGGCATAGGGTGCCAGCCGCTTCAGGTATTCCTGTTCCGCCTCTCGCCAGTATTTTTCCTTGAGCTTACCCACACAAACTATAGTTATCTGCATAGTCATACCACCAGATATTTGGGCGGCTGATCGCAGAAATCGCAGTGCTGAGGAGCCAGCCAGTCCGTAAAGGATACCTTCTCTAGCAGATAGAGGTCGGGAGGTTGTTCATAGACATCGACGAATTCGTCCATTGCTTTCTCCAGATGGCGTTCACAAACACAATACACATTAGCCACTCCCATCATTTAGGGCTGTAAAGTCCCCGGCATTTCACCCAGTTTTACACTAAATTCCTTGAATTGACGGTTACGCACCACTTTTACCTTGATGATATCGCCCACCTTGTGTTTTCCGATCAGATCCTGCAGATCCTGGAAGGTCTTTACCTTTTCCCCCTCAACTCCCACGATGATATCCTGGGCCTGGATCCCGGCCAGACCAGCAGGGCCATTGGCCACTACATCATCGACCACGATTCCGTAATCTACTGGCAAGTCATATTGTTGCTGCAGATCTTTGTCAATTTCCACACCACGGTAGAGAATACCCAGCCAGGGCCGGATTACCTTCCCGTTTTTGATGAGCTGTTCAATTATGGGTTTAGCGGTATTGATGGGAATGGCGAAATTCATGCCTTCCACTTTTTCGCTGATGATTTTTACACTGTTGATCCCAATAACTTCTCCCCTGGAATTGACCAGGGCCCCACCGGAATTACCCGGGTTGATGGCAGCATCAGTCTGAATCAGGGTAAATTTCTGTTCCCCCACGGTCAGAGTCCGGTTGAGAGCGGAAATAATTCCGGCCGTAACCGTGCGGGCAAATTCTTCCCCCAGCGGGTTACCGATAGCTACTACCAGTTCCCCAACCTGCAGCTGGGAGGAGTCTCCCAGTTTGGCCACCGTCAGTTCTCCCGCTTCCGCCGGATTGATTTTGATTACGGCCAGGTCAGTTCGGGGATCCCGGCCGATGAGTTTGGCGGGGATATGTTTGCCATTAGCCAGACTGACAACCAGTTCCTGGGCCCCTTCCACTACATGGTTATTGGTAACTATATAACCCTGGGGATCGATGATTACCCCGGAGCCAGAACCCTGTTCCACACTGCCATGAGTTTCACCCCAGAAATCAATGCGGGTAGCCCGGTTAGATATTCCCACTACCGCCGGTCCTACCTGTTTGGCAATATCCACAACTGGCGCCGAGCCTGCGGGCAGGGGGACAGTCTGTCCGGGCGTAATTTGCGCTGGCTGATTAATCTTCACTTCTGCCTGTTTCTTTTCCAGATCGCGAAGTGGCCCCCATAAAGCAGCTCCTACTACCAGACCGCCCACTATGGCGCTAAGCAGACTGACAACTATGTAGCTTAAAAATCCAGGTCTCCGTTCATAATAAAACTGATCCATAAGTATCCTCCTTCCCTTTGTTTATTAGGATTACCTTATTATTTTTTTTCTAACCAGGCAGAAGGACTGCTGGCCGGTGCCACTTCCAGCCATGCTTCCTCTCCCGGTTTGATTCCCAGAGCCTGAAAGTGTTCCTCCACTGTTTTCAGCGCCTTCTGGGGCGTATTGTTTTCCTGGCTCAGGTGGGCCAGCAACACCCCCTGCTGGCGGCCACCCCAGAGCCGGGCCAGTACATCACCGGCCGTATCATTGGCCAGGTGCCCCCGGTCACTGAGTATACGCTTTTTTAAAGACCAGGGATAAGGGCCCTGAATCAGCATCTCCCGGTCATGGTTAGCCTCAAAAACCAGTAGCTCACACTCCATCAATTTGCGAGCCATGCCCCGGCTGACATAGCCGGTATCAGTCATAACCCCTGCCGTGGCTTCCCGGGTATGAAAAACATAGCCAACCGGATCACCGGCATCATGGGAAGTGGAAAAAGCCTCGAAAGCCAGCTCCCCGATTTCTATTTTTTCCTCCGGTGCCAGCATACAGCGATTATGCTCGGCAATAGGGCCCAGCTGAGCCTCCATGGCCGCCCAGGTGGATTCCGTCGCATACACAGGCAAGTTATATTTCCTGCTTAAAGCTCCCAGTCCGCAGGTATGATCCCTGTGTTCATGGGTAACCACTACTGCGGCTAGCTGTTCCAGACAGCGTTCCAGCTGGGCAGCTGCCTCTTTTAGCTTGCGTACACTCAGTCCGGCATCAATCAGTACAGCCGTTTCCTCTCCCTCCACCCAGATGGCATTGCCTGAACTGCTACTCGCCAGGGTAGCTATTCTCATGGTCTCCTCTCCTTGCCTGGATAATATCGATCTTTTCCACTTTGGTTTTCTCAATCTGCCAGCTCCGTTGCTCCAGAAGGCGGACAAAGGCCTGGGCCCCTTCACGCCCAGGGTCACTGAAAAGACAGTGTCCAGACGGAGCCAGGTTAAGTTCCAGGGTGGCCAGTAAATCTTCATGCAACCCGGGTTCATAAAACAAATCCGAACCCAGGATGAGCTGAAACTCTCCCAGCTTTCGATGCTGCCGCCAGTCCAGCAACTGCCAGGTCAGTTGTTCCAGGCCATTAGCCCGGGCATTTCGACCGGCCAGTTCCAGGGCCGCTGGGACAAAATCGGTTTGCACTACCTCTGCTCCGTTGGCAGCTGCTACCAGACCCACCAGTCCCAGACCACAGCCCAGCTCCAGGGCCCGCTTGCCCTGTACCAGTTCCGGTCTCGCTTCCAGCCACAGGGCCAGCCCTTCTGCCGCCGGCCACAGTTCGGCCCAGAAGGGAATATCTTCATCCGTTTCCACCTGAGCCAGCAGAGTATCAAGGTCGCGCACCCGGTACAGTTGAAAACTCCTCTTCTTGCCCTGCCAGCTCACCAGCTCCAGTTCCATGATTACCAGTTCCTCCCGTACTTCTTCATTATAGCAAGAAAAAAACCACGGCGACAACCGTGGTCGGCTAAAGTTCACTGAACTTTAAAATTATCAATATACCTTTTCAATTCCTCTGCCAGTTTCACCAGGTTATAGGAAAGAACATTGATTTGCTCATTAGCCGACATTTGCTGTTCCAGGGAAGCGGCCACCTGCTGGGTAGCAGTGGAGAACTGCTGGGCAATGCCACTGATTTTTTCCACTGCTCCAGCCAGCTGGGATAGTCCCTGAGACTGCTCCTGGGAAGCCTTGCTTATACCCTGTACCATTTCCTCGGTTAAAAGAACAGCATGGTGAATTTCATCCAGGGCCTGTTTTGCTTTCAGCGCAACCTTGACCCCGTCTTCAACCTCCCGGTTGCCATTGGTCATGGCCAGAGCAGCACTGGCGGTTTCAGCCTGAATTTCCTCAATCAGTTCACCAATTTTCTGGGCAGCTTCTCCTGAGCCTTCTGCCAGTTTGCGCACCTCATCGGCTACAACAGCAAAGCCGCGTCCGTGTTCACCGGCCCGGGCCGCTTCAATCGCCGCATTCAAGGCCAGCAAATTGGTCTGATCGGCAATACCGGTAATGACATTGACAATCTCGCCAATGTAAGTGGACCGTTGATAGAGTTTTTCCACTGCTGCCGAGGAGGTTTGTACCGCCTCTGAAATGGCATGCATTTTAGCTACCGCCTCTTCCACCTGCTTTAGTCCTTTACTGGCCAGCTGGGCTGCCTGCTGAGAGGAAGCAAAGGCCTGCTGGGAATGGGCCGCAACCTGGGATACAGCAGCCGATATTTCCTGCATGGTCTGCACGGTTTCCAGAATCTCATCAGCCTGTCGCTGCGAACCGCCGGCAATTTGCTCCATGGCTGCGGAAATCTGCTGAATAGAGGCAGTGGCACTCTCCGTAGCCTTTGAAACCTCAACAGCTTCTTTTGTTACCCCTTCTGCTGTAACAGCGCTTTGCTGGACAGTAGCTCTCACATCGACAATCATTTTATTAAAAGCTTCGGCGGTCTTGCCAAAAATATCACTGGTAGGAAAATAGATGGTGGTGGTAAGGTCTTTTTCTGCTACCCGCTTCGCTGCATCTGCAAATATCGTTAAGACCTCCACCAGCAACCTATTCACGTAGGCCAGAATCGCAGCTGCCGCTACGACACCGATAGGAATTACTGGTCCGAAAATGGCCAGCAGCTTATCATCCGGTACCTCCAGATACCAGGCCAGAAAAGCGGTCCAGATCAGTGTTCCGCCTCCGGTCACCGTTAGAAAAACTACGCCCAGACGCCAGAACGGCCTGTATTTCCACCTGGTAAATATCACACCTCTCACACTCCTCTACTTCCATAATCTAACCTACGCGACTTATTTCGCTATTTCCCGCCAAATTCCTGCCCCGAGACCATTAAATTTTTCTTCCAGATTTTCATAACCCCGGTCAATATAGTGAACATTATCGATTTCAGTAATTCCCTCTGCTACCAGACCGGCGATGATCAAGGCAGCGCCTGCCCGCAGATCCGTGGCCCGCACCTGGGCTCCTTCCAGCCGCTCAATTCCTTCCACCACTGCGGTTCTGCCCTGAATCTTAATCCGGGCTCCCATGCGTTTCAACTCATCAGCCAGTTGCATCCGGTTTTCGAAGACATTTTCGGTAACCATGGAGACACCAGGGGTTACAGCTAACAGGGCCATCATTTGAGACTGCATATCGGTCGGAAAACCAGGATAAGGCATCGTTTTTATATCTACCGGTCGGCGTGTTCCTGTGCTGATAACCCGAATAACATCATCTTCCTCAATTACTCTTACACCCATTTCTTTTAGTTTAGCTGTCACCGGTTCCACGTGGGTGGGAATGACATTTTCGATAGTAACATCCCCATCAGTGGCTGCCGCTGCCACCATGTAGGTCCCGGCTTCAATACGGTCAGGAATGATGGCATAACGGGTCCCCTGCAAAGCCTTGACTCCCTCGATTTTGATCACATCAGTGCCGGCCCCGCGGATTTTGGCACCCATTGCATTGAGAAAATTGGCTAGATCCACAATTTCCGGTTCCTTGGCCGCATTTTCGATGATTGTTTGGCCTTTGGCAGTAGCAGCTGCCATCATCAGATTTTCCGTTGCGCCAACACTGGGAAAATCCAGATAGATCTTGGCCCCCTGCAAACCATTGCTAACCCGGGCCTTAATATACCCCTGGCTCAGTTCCACCTCGGCTCCCAGCGCCCCCAGCCCTTTGATATGCAAGTCCATGGGCCGGCTCCCGATATTGCAGCCTCCCGGCAGGGCGATGTGGGCCCGGCCGGTCCGTGGTAGCAGCGAACCCAGTAAGAGATTGGAGGCCCGCAGTTTTTTCACCAGTTCATAAGGGGTATCATAACCGGGGTGCTCCGGGGGAACAATCCGCACTACCGTCGGCTCATCCCAGCTTACTTCCGCTCCCAGCAGACGAATAATATCCAGCATCACCAGCACATCGCTGATTTGCGGCATATTTTCCAGATAAACAGGGCTGGTAGCCAGCATGGCTGCACTGATAGCAGTCAGAGCAGCATTTTTGGCACCACTAACCCGTACTTTTCCTTCCAGTCTCACACCACCGCGTATTTTCAATACTGTCACTCTCGTGTCTCCTCCATTCTCTGCAAGCAAAGAAGGAGCGGGACCGTTCAGGGCCCGCCTCCGTTTCATTTGTATCGTTTTCCCTATAATATTTTTCGCCATTGAGCAGCAAAATCCTTCAATGCAGAGAAACAATTATAGAATTATTGATACCTTTTATCCCCTCAATCCCGGTCACCAGGGCTTCGGCCTTTTTCTTCTGGTCAATGCTGGCTACCCGACCAGCCAGAAAAGCGATCCCCTCTACCACATAAACCCTGACCATGGCCAAACCACTGGCTCCCAGCAAACTGCGAGCCTGATTGGTCAGGGCAATATCCCCGTTCCGGGCTCCTTCCCTGACCCGCAGATGATTGCGCACCTTTTTTACCCCTGGTACCTGTCCAGCCAGCTTTTCAGCAGTAGTTCTGTCCTCGGGGCGGTCTACCCAGCCCAACAGGGTAACCACTCCAGCCCGGGTTTGGGTCACAATGTCATGGTTGGCCAGGGTTTCGGCATGGGCAAAAACATCCTCTATACTGTTGGTAATGGTAGCGTCATCCCAGTCTGCCAGTGCCCCCGCTTCTACCTGAGAAATTACTTCCTTCACCCCGTAGACCTGGGAGGCAGCCTGGCGAGCCGCCTCTTCTTCCGCCCAGCTGGCGGTCTTGCCGACCAGTACCACCACACCGTTACTAACTTTAACTCCTATATGGCCCAGGTCAATCCCATGGCGCTGCAATCTTTCCCGTACTGCCGCCTCTACATCCTTATCGGCAGGCACATTTTCCGTTACCACCGTCAGGCTATTATCCAGGGGTTCAGCCCCGGCCACTTCCCGTACCAGTTCCTCTGCCCTTTCCTTTTCTGCCAGTAAATCCACACAACCGGAAAGCTGGATCTTGCCCTTGACCACCCGGACATTGATATCTTCAGCACTCAAGTTCATCTTTTCCTGCAAATGCCGGGTAATTTTTTCCTGCAAGCGGTTATCCTGATTCATCAGCAGCACCCCTTTTTGGCAGTAGTTTACCCAGCTTGATCGGTGCTTATAAATGCCCGGGAAAAATCAGCAAAATTTTCGCCAAAAGCTTTGTACCAGGCCCAGCTAAAAGGCCAGCCCTGACCGAGATATGGCAACAGGCGCCGCCAGGCTTTTTCGCCATATCTTTCCTCCATGAACCTGACCATTTGCCGGGCCTGGATATAGGCCAGCTCCTGATCAGGCAAGCTGTCAAACTGTCCATCCATCATTTCTACCGGATACCAGGAATGAGAGCCTGACCTGGCCTTAAATTCAAAACCGGTCAATTCATATTCCAGTTGCTGGGCAATCCCTTCCGTCAGCCAGCGGGGATAATTGCCCAGAGTCAGTTTATCCACCAGCAAATGGGCAAATTCATGAGCCATAGGTCCATTGACCACAAAATCCTCCTCTGCCTGTGCCCATTGCTGCGGAGCCAGCACCCGAATCGTACCTGCCCAGTAGACACCCATAGTCCCCTGATCCCCACCCCAGCCAAAAGAACGATTAAGGCTGTCTTTGTCGGGGAAAATGACTACCAGGGTTTTTCCCTCTATTCCTGAAATATGAAACTTTTTCAGAAGCGAAGGATAAAATTTTTCCGCAGTCTGCAAAACCAATCGGGCTTCATCAGCTCCTTCCGCATCGCCCTGATAGCGAATGCGAAAATGCTCCCCTTCAATTTCCCGCCAATCTCTGGTCTCCCAGACCAGTTTGGCCTTGAGTAGCTGCTGCAAAATCAGGTAAAGTCCCTGTTTTGGTTGAGGCCACCAGACCAAAACCAGCCCTAGCAAACAAAGGGCAAGACCAGCCAGCAATCCCCGCCAGTAATAAAGATTAGTATCTAAAATCGGCATATTAATCTCTCCCTTTAACTCTTTCTCCTCCTCTATTATACAATTTATATGCTATTTGCGGTCCCGGTAACTTATGGCAAGAAAAAACCTCTGCCCTGAAAGGCAGAGGTGAAAATCCTTATTGAGCCGGTTTAGCCGGTGTGGGAGCCGGTGCCGGACCGGGAACCGGAGTACCGCCTGTTCCTGTAGTGCTGCTGCCCGTTCCAGCGCTTCCTGTTCCGGAAGGGGCAGGCTGGGTCAGAGCCTGCTGATATTCCTTAATCCGCGCCTGAGCTGTGGCATAATCCGGGCTGGTAGCGGGGATTTTCTTCAGCTCATTTATCGCTTCCTGGTATTTGCCCTGGCTGCTGAGGTAGATAGCCAGGTTCAAGCGCGCCGGAGTAAAATCGGGATTAATACTGAGGGCCTTTTGGGCCAGTTCTATGGCTTTAACCGTATCGCCAGTATAATAATAGGCTGTGGCCAGGTCACCCAGGGTTTCGATTTTTTGGGGCTTGACTTTGAGTACATCATTGAAAAGAGCGATTGCCCGTTGCAAATCCTGCTGGGCCCCTTTCTGGTCCCCGGCCTGCAATTTGCTGCTGCCCTGGTTGAAATAGGCAGTCCCCAGCGCATCCTTGGCATCAATATCCTGAGGGTTTTTCTTAACTATCTCTTCCAGCTGGCTGATATTAACTCCTCCGCCGCCCAGCTGGGCTTGCCCCCGGTTGAATATTGCCGGTAACAGGATGGCCCCGATCAGGGCTGCAATGGTAAAGATGGCCAGAATAACCCAGTGATCTTTCTTTTTGTTCCCGGTAGGCGCAGTACCAACCAGCCCATCCTGTTTCACGACCTTTGGCTTTTTCCGGTGTTTTGGCTTTGGCACCAGACATTCTCCTTCCTGTGGTAAAATTCCCACAGGTTATATTCTACCCCGGCAGGCAGATTCCTGCCAGGCCTGATCTATTTCAAATTTTCGACATATTTTTCAGCAGCCATGGCTGCTACCGCTCCATCAGCTACGGCTGTTACCACCTGGCGCAGGGGTTTTTTGCGCACATCTCCGGCAGCAAAAACCCCCGGCAAATTGGTAGCAGTGCTTTCATCGGCCCGAATATAGCCATCTTCAGTGAGTTCCACCTGTCCTGCTACCAGAGCAGTCTGGGGCTCCATGCCGACAAAGACGAAAACCCCATCAGTGGCTACAGTAGATTTTTCTCCGGTCACCGTATCCTGAACCACTACCCCTGTTACCTGATCCTGCCCGGTGATTTCCACCACTACTTTATTCCAGAGAAAATCGATCTTTGGTTCATTAAAAGCCTTTTCCTGTACTACTTTGTCAGCCCGCAAAGTATCCCGACGGTGGATAATGGTTACCTTTTCCGCAAACTTGGTCAGGTACACCGCTTCCTCCACTGCGGAGTTGCCGCCACCTACTACTACCACCTTTTTGCCGGTGAAAAAGGCTCCATCACAGGTGGCACAATAAGAAACTCCCCGGCCCCGGAATTGTTCTTCCCCCGGACAACCCAGGGCGCGGTTTTTGGCCCCGGTAGCCAGAATTACCGCTTTAGCCTCATAAGTATTCTGGGTGGTTTTGACCACCTTGGGCTGGCCGGCCAGTTGCAGTTCCACCACTTCTTCCACTACCATTTCAGCACCAAAACGTCCGGCCTGTTCATGCAATTTCATGCCCAGTTCAAAACCGGCAATACCCTGGGGAAAACCAGGATAATTTTCAATGCTTTCCGTAATGGCAG
Source organism: Carboxydocella sporoproducens DSM 16521 (assembly GCF_900167165.1). NCBI lineage: Bacteria > Bacillati > Bacillota > Clostridia > Eubacteriales > Clostridiales Family XVI. Incertae Sedis > Carboxydocella > Carboxydocella thermautotrophica. The sequence goes on from NZ_FUXM01000012.1 coordinate 60,245, forward strand.
CCTGCCCACCGGGCATCATTTTTTCGATTACCAGCACTTTCAGATTGGAGCGGGCTCCATAGAGGGCAGCCGTCAACCCTGCCGGCCCCCCTCCGATGATGATAATATCATACACAGTATTGGCCATTTTTCATCCCTCTTTCACTTTCCTGTATTTTCGCTACCTTTATTTTCTTACGAAAAATCCCTTTTGTCAAGTATACCCCCGTATAGTATATTAAAATTTTTGTTCAGGTAACCCCGAAAAAGAACAAAACCAGGGCAGTCCCTGGTTTTGTAGTTTAGCGCAAATATGCAAGAGGATTCTGGAAATCACCGTTTTTCAGTACCTCAAAATGGAGATGAGAACCAGTACTGCGGCCAGTTGAACCTACAGCACCTATATATTCACCCCGGCTGACCCGCTGGCCTTCGGTTACATCTATGGAAGATAGGTGGCCATAACGGGTAACCAGTCCATTGTCATGGCGAATCGCTATGAACTTACCGTATTCAGCATACCAGCCAGCCTGAATAACCACTCCATCTTCAGCAGCATAAACAGGGTTGCCGGTACTGCCATCAATATCTATTCCGGTATGCATCCGACCCCAGCGTTCACCATAGGGAGAAGAGATCGGACCACGAGTAGGCCAGAGCAAGTCACTGCCCACGTTACCCCGGGAGGCAATCATATAACTCCCTCCCCGTCCGCCTTTGTAAATAACTCTGGGGCGAGGATTTTCCACAATCCGGCTGGCTACCAGTTTTTGTCCTACCGGTACCCCATTAATAAATACCGTTTCCACCTGTTTAACCTGTTTACCCGGTTTACCTTCCTGAACTACCTTTTCTACCCCCCGGCGCAAGGTCCGTTTCATTTCCACCTTAACAGGAGCCGGAATGTTCTCGACAATCTGAGTCCGTAGCCTGGTTTCAATATGTACCAGGGGTTCCACTTTGGCCAGTTTGATGACCTGGCCCACATCGACGAATTCACCGGTAATCTCCGGATTCAACGCCCGGATGTCTTTCACCCTTAAGTCATAGCGCCGGGCAATCAGCCAGAGACTATCCCCTTCCTTAACGGTATATTCCTTGATTTCTGTCCGCCCTTGCAGCAGGATTCGAGCCGCTTCCGGAGCCGTGACCAGCTCACCACTGGCTGCTACTGTTTTAACAACCGCAATCTTTTCTTTAATTTGACTGGACACTACTGTGCCTTTCATACCGCCATTGGCCTGTTGCTGCAATAGAGTCAGTACTTTTTCCGCCTCTTCCCGGGTGGGCAGAACCACTTCAACCCGGCCGTTGATTTCGATTCCATATGCGGCCCGGATCGGCAACAACTGTTCCTGTAAAATTCGTTGCAGCCGGTCAGCTGCAGTCAATTCCTCTTTTCTTGCCTTTACCGGTTCATAGACAATCACCGGCTGATGAGAAGCCTCTCCCCTTAATTGGCGTTCTTTGATCAACTGCTTGATCAAGCGGTCTGCCTGCTGGCGTTCTTCTACCACTGCTACTTGCTTCCCATCGATTTCTACTGCAAAAGCTTTAATTCTATCATCAGTTTGCCAGGCTGCCAGGACATTGGCTACCAGTGCCAGGCCCAGCACAACCCCCAGCCAGTTGCCATTTTGCTGTTTGGTTGCAAGCTCTTTCTGCATGGCCCCTCCTTTCCCTGCTCATCCACTGCAGTCCGCAAAAGATAAACATGGCTTTTCTATTATATCATAGTTTAACTATCCAGCCAACCTTTTCTTTAAAATTTTGTGATTATCTTGTGATAATGTCACCTTGTAAAGTATTTTGATAAAATGTCACTATGAGAAACGAGGTGCGTTATCTAATGACACAAAAACAACTAAATAGGTACAAGGTAATTTCTTCCTTAATTGATGGGAAACTATCAATCAGTGAAGCAGCTATGAGCTTAGGTCTAAGTGAACGCCAGATTAAGCGCCTTAAAAAAGGAGTGATGGAACAAGGGCCGGCGTTCCTTATCCATAAAAATACAGGTCGTAAGCCGCAGCATGCGCTCACTGACGAGCTTAAAAG
>NZ_FUXM01000013.1 GCF_900167165.1 Carboxydocella sporoproducens DSM 16521
ACTTTGCTGCTTCTCCAATGGATAATAGTTCCATACTTTTAATGTAGCAAAACAGTTAAATACAATCAATTATAGTCTAGTTTTCTGAAGCTGCTGCTTACCTCCATCCCTCTACCTTCCATCTTATCCAATCGCAGAACCAGAGAAAAGAGCAGGGCTTGCAAAATACTGTATACTTATTCATTTAGGGCAGACAGGAGGAGTGCTGTAGTCGTATAATATTTTAAGATAAGACTCAATATACATGGGAGGGAACCGGGGTGGCCTTAGCCCAACAAATCCAAACAGAAATTATCCGGATGCTTGGCCATGAGAAAGTGCTCACCAGCCCATTGGAGCTGGCTTACTATTCTTATGACAGTTCTTTTCTAGCCCGGGAAAAAAGTTTTTTACCTGATCTGGTGGTTTTCCCGACCTCTACTTCTGAAGTCGCTGCCATTATGAAACTGGCCTGGCAGCATGAAATTCCCGTCACCCCCAGGGGAGCCGGAACCGGGGAAACCTGTGGCTGTGTTCCTGTTAAAGGGGGAATCGTACTGGACCTGAGCCGCTGGAAAACCATCGAAGAAATCGATGCCGCCAATATGCAGGTCTGGGTACGCCCGGGTGTCATTCACGCTGAGCTAAATGAAGCCCTGGCTCCCTATGGACTTTTCTTTCCCCCTGACCCTGGCAGTACCCGTATGTGCACCATCGGAGGCATGGTAGCCAATAATTCCAGTGGCCTGCGGGCGGTCAAATACGGAGCCACAGAAAACTATGTCCTGGGCCTGGAAGTGGTTCTGCCCAACGGGGAAGTGATTATTACCGGTGGCACCCGTTCCAAAGCGGTAAAAAGCGTTACCGGCCTCAATTTGACCAAGGTTTTTGTCGGCTCGGAAGGCACTCTGGGTGTGATCACCAATATCCGCCTGCGCCTCTGGCCCAAACCCAAAGGCCGGGGCATAGCCATGGCGGTTTTCGCCAACCTGGAAGATGCTCCTGCCGCTATCCTGGACGTCTATCGCGCCGGTATCCTGCCTTCCGGCATCGAAATTATGGATAATTCCGCCATCCGGGCGGTAAGTGAATTCGCCCCGGAACTGAATCTGCCGGTGGATGCCCAGGCCATCCTGATCTTTGAAGTGGATGGCAATCCCGCCAGTGTAGCCTGGGAAGGAGAACAAATTCAGCAAATCGTGGGACAGCGGGCCCTGCGCATCGAATGGGCCACTGAACCCAAGCGCATGGCTGATCTCTGGCGCGCCCGTGGCGTGGTGGCAACTGCCGCTGCCCGTGTTCGCCCTGATGGCAGCCGGATTTTCCACGGGGAAGATATTTCGGTTCCATTTACCCAGGTAACCGAGGCGCTGCGCCGCATTCAGGCCCTGGGGGAAGAATTCGGGGTCAAGGTGGTGGTCTATGGCCACATCGGAGATGGCAACCTCCATACCGCCCCGGTCATCGACCCGGAAAACCCGGCAGAAGTGGAACAGGCCCACCGTCTGGCTGATGCTATCCACCGTCTGGCCGTGGAACTGGGCGGTACCACCACCGGTGAGCATGGCGTCGGCCTGGTCCGCGCTCCTTATGCACGGCTGGAACACGGTTCCGCCCTCAAAGCTATGTGGGCAGTTAAAAAAGCTCTGGATCCCAAAAATATCATGAATCCGGGGAAAGTGCTGCTGCCTGAGGAGGAGAGCTAAATGCTGGCCCATGAACCGGAACTGTTAAATCAGCTGAAAAAATGCGTGCGCTGCGGCCAGTGCCGTTCCGTCTGTCCCGTTTTTGCTGTGCTGGGCAAGGAGTCGGCCGCTCCCCGGGGCAAGGTGTTTCTGACCGAAATGCTGCACAAGGAAAAACTGCCCCTGTCGGAGGAAATGGCCGGCCAGCTCACAGCCTGTTTGCTCTGTGAAGCCTGCAGTCAGGAGTGCCCTTCCGGGATTCCCGTGCATCGCTATGTCAGTATCGCCCGCAGCCATCTGGCCAAGAAAGGGTATTATAAATTCAAGCGCCAGCTCTTCGGCAAGCTCTGGCCCAGAACCCGTTTTCTCTCTCTGGCCGGTGAGCTGCTCAAGGCCTATCAGCATCTGGGTATCCGCAGCCTGGCCCGGGGGCTGGGGTTGACCCGGTTGCTGCCCGGCTCTCTAGGGCAGGCGGAAGCCGTCCTGACCACCGTCCCCAGGCAACGGGCCCGTCAGCTGCTGCCCACAGTGACTCCTGCTCAGGGAGAAAAGCGGGGCCGGGTCTATTATTTCCTCGGCTGTGCAACTGACATGCTCTTTCCCCACATCGCCCAGGCCACAGTAAAGGCCTTGAGTCAGCAGGGCTTTGAGGTGGTAATCAGTCCGGAGCTGAACTGCTGCGGTATGCCCCAGCTGGGTAACGGCGCCCGTGATACCGCTGTCAGCCTGGCGGCCAGGGTACTAGAGCAAATCGAAACCGCCGGGGCTCAGTGGGTAGTCAGTGATTGTGCCTCCTGTGGCGCAGCTTTAAAGGAATACCCCCAGCTGCTGGCCGGTACTGAACTGGCAGCCACCGCCCGTACCTGGGCTGAGCGCACGCGGGAAGTTACCGCTTTCCTGGCCGAGCAAGGCCTGCGGGAAATTACCGCTTCCAGTACATTACCCCTGACTGTAACCATCCATGACCCCTGTCACCTGGCCCGGGGCCTGAAACAAAAAGCCGCCCTGCGTCTGTTCCTGCAGCAGCTGCCGGGAGTGGAAGTGCGGGAAATGGCTCAGGCTGACCGCTGTTGCGGGGGGGCCGGCACCTTTTTCGCCACCAACTATCAGCTGTCCCAGACTATCCTGGCGGAAAAGGTAGCCAATATCCGCCAGAGTGGGGCTCAGGTAGTGGTCACTCCCTGTCCAGGCTGTATTTTGCAAATCAGCCATGGCTTGCGGCAGCAGGGACTGCCGGTACTGGTGAAACACCCGGTGGAATTGCTTACTTCCCTTTCGCCCAGGGACTATAAATAGTGGTAGATAAACGCCGTACTCTTACTTTAATCTTCAATTCCAGATGAGCGGTGGGCATTACTTCACTCCACCGCTCTTTCACTTTTTCCCAAATTTCCGGTTTTTCAGCAGCTAGCGCCGCCCCCAGACCGAATATATCGGCTCGGGTCTGGCGTTGTTTGTTCCAGGCCAGTTGAATTTCCTGAAGTATCATTCTGGTTAAGTGCTGTTCCAATTGCTTTACATTCGGACCAGTAGCCGGGTTGGTAAATCCGCTTTTTTCCCCGAGATTGCCTTCCACCTCCAACTCTAATTGATAATAGGGTTTACCATTTCGCCAGCCAGGCTTGAGCCGTCTTTTTTCTATCCGAATAATTTCAAAGGAAATTTTTCCTCCTCCTGGCTGGGGTGCAACGATAATCCCGCTCTGTACCTTGCCTTTAACCCACAATACCCCCCGGGTCTCTCTGGCATCCAGCCAGCCTGCTAGCCGTGTACCTTTTAAAAAGGCTGCCCCAGCCATATAGAGTACTCTTTCCGGCAATAATTCCCCCCGTTGTTCTACCTCCAGCCCTAAAACCTCCCGGCTGTATTTTTGCCAGCTCAGTGGCTCAACCGCTGTCGCCAGCGGTGCCTGTGCTCCCTGGCTGGCCAGGGCAGCAAGAAAATCTCCCATTTTCACTTTTACAGTACCAGAAGTACCAGAAGCAACTTTTTCCACCTGGTCTTTAAGAAAAGTCGCCGGCAGGGGTGTATAAGGAGGAGCATTTTGCAGTACCTGGTAAGCCTTGCCTCTAGCAACCAAAACATAGGGTGTACCCCGTAATTCATGATCAGAGCTGAGAGGATTATGCAATTAAGCATAAAAAATCCCTCCCCGGGTTAGCTTTTCCAAGGAGGGATTTGGCTATTCAGGACATCCTTTGCAGTTAACCAGCCTTTACGGGCGATATTGACCCCATAAATGACATAGCCCAGTTCTTCCCGGCGATGGGCATCGGGATTGATGGCGATTTTAACTCCCAGCTCCCGGGCCCGGCGGCACCAGCGCCAGTCCAGGTCCAGGCGATAGGGATTGGCATTGAGTTCAATGGCCTTGCCATAGCGGGAAGCAGCCTGCAAAATCTCTTCCAGATCCACCGGATACCCTGGCCGGGCCAGCAACAATCTGCCCGTGGGATGGCCCAGCATGGTGACCGCTGGATGCTCCAGAGCTCGCAGCAGGCGCCGGGTCATCAGCTTTTCATCCTGTTTAAAACCGGAATGGACAGAAGCAATAACAAAATCAAAGCTGGCCAGCACCTCATCAGGATAATCCAGCCCACCATCAGGCAGGATATCCACTTCTATCCCTTTCAAGAGGCGAAAATCTATGCCTTCTTCCTGCCACTTACGGTTGAGGACATCAATCTCCCGCTGCTGGCGCTGGATATCCTCCAGGGAGAGACCGTGGGCATAATAAGCAGAGCGGCTGTGGTCAGCGATACCAAGAAATTTCCAGCCCAGCCTGCGGGCGGCCTCAGCCATATCCGCCAGGGTGTGGATGCCATCACTGTAATTGGTATGGACATGCCATACTCCCTTCAGATCAGAAAGGTTCACCAGTTCTGGCAGCTGCCCCTTTTCCGCCACTTCAATCTCGCCCAGACCCTCTCGCAGCTCCGGCGGGATATAAGGCAGGCCCAGGGCTGCATAGGCCTCACGCTCAGAAGTAGCAGCGGCTACCGGTTTCTCTTCCTGGAACAGGCCGTATTCATTGAGCTTTAAGCCCTGTTTTTTGGCCCGCTGGCGCAGGAGAGTATTGTGTTCCTTGCTGCCGGTAAAATGGAGCCAGGTCCAGGCGAATTCCTCTCCTTTGGCCAGCCGCAGGTCACAGTTGATACCAGACATCAGCTCCAGAGTCAGCTTGTTTTCGCCGCCACTTGATACCGCTTTGACCAGGGACAGTTGCTCCAGAGCTGCCCGGAATTGCTGCCAGTCAGTACCCGGGGCCAGTTCCACCACCAGGTCCAGATCCTTGACCACTTCCAGTAAACGGCGCCAGCTGCCCGCCATCTCGGCGCGCTTAACCTGAGGCAACAGACGCAGCTCGGCCAGCAAGTCAAAGCCGATGACATTGGCCTCAGCCCAGCGCCAGCGCCCGGCATATTCCCGCCGTTTCTCGATAGCGGCCAGAATATTGGCCTGGCTTTTGGCCCCAAAACCCGGCAGGGTCAGGAGCCGATTCTCCCGGCAGGCATATTCCAGTTCCCCGGGATTACTGATTCCCAGCTCCCGGTATAAGGTTCCCACTTTTTTCGGGCCCAGTCCGGGTATCGCCAGCATTTCCAGCACGCCTGGCGGAAACTCATTCCGCAGTTCTTCATAGGCAGAGGACCGCCCCTCTACTACCAGCTCCCGGATTTGTTCCGCCAGGCTCTTGCCGATACCTTTGATTTCTTCCAGCTGGCCGCTGTCAACCAGCTGGTTCAGGTCTTCGGTCAGGGTCTCCACAATGCGGGCCCCGCCGTAAAAAGCCCGGGCCTTAAAGGGGTTTTCCCCTTTCAGTTCCAGCAACTTGCCGATTTCTTCCAGCACATGGGCTACCTGTTTTTTATCCATCTTCATTCCCCTTCTGCCAGCTGCAGATGTTTGCGGATGGTCAACTGTTCCCAGGCATTGATCCAGGGATCCACCTGGAAACGGGCAGGATAAAAAATCCCCTGGACTGCGATTTCAGCTACCGAAAGACCCTGACGCCAGAGAGTCAGGATTTTTTCATGTTTATGGTCGATAATTTGCAAGTATTCCTTTAAACGCCGATAAAACTCATCTTTACTCAATAGCTCAGGTACATGCGAGGTAAGATAGTATTTTGCCGGCAGTTCCAGCAAAGCCAGAGCCGACTGCCGGTAGGCGGTGATGTCCCCATCTTCCCCCATATACCAGGGCCCGAATTCCGTCAGATCCACGTCAGCAGTAAAGACCAGTTTCTCCTCCGGGAACCAGAGACAGGCCATGCCGGCAGTATGGCCCGGTGTATGCAGGAAGACCAGGGGTAAATCCCCCAGGTCCATCGGTTCTCCATAAGGATAGGTCCCATCAACTCGGCCGGTGGACCAGAGCCATTCCTGGCGACCCCAGGGAGCCAGACTCTGTCCCTTGATCCGATCAGCCTGCAAATCCGCCAGCCAGGCCGCTACTTTTTCCTCTCCCAGGGCCCAGGTTATCCCAATAGTGCGCACTAGCTGCCGTAAATCCAGTAAATTAGGGGCATCGATGGGATTACTCCAGATTTCCGCCTGTTCTTTAAACAAATAGGTATAGACTACATGGTCAAAATGGTAGTGGGTCAGATAGACCCGCTCTACCGGCAACCTTGCTTTCAGGGCCTGCAGTTTTTCCTCTCCGGCCCCGGCATCCACCAGAGCCTTGACTTCCTTGCCTTCCAGGTAGAGGTTGTTACTGTAAGGAAAATTGGCCCCGCGCTCACCAAAGATTACTTTTATTCTCCCTTTCTCCCGGTCAAACATCTTGCTCCCCCCCCTTTTACCATCATAGGGGTTCTGGCAAGCAATGTCAAATGCGGCGCAGCAGCAAGGGCACAATTTCCCCCGGTGGTAAGGGTTTGCCAAAGTAGAAACCCTGGGCCAGGTGGCACTGGCTTTCCCGCAGAAACTCCAGCTGTTCCCGGGTTTCCACCCCTTCCGCCACTACATGTAAATTCAGGGCCTGTCCCAGGCGAATAATAGCGGTTACCACCGTAGTGTCACTGGGATGATGAGGTGCCTGACGGATAAAGGACTTGTCTATCTTCAAGGCAGTTAAAGGAAAACGGGTCAAATAACTGAGGGAAGAATAACCCGTACCGAAATCATCGATGGCTACATGAATCCCCAGTTCTCGCAGTTCCTTGAGAATATCAATGGTTCGCTCTACATCTTTAATAGCGGTGCTTTCAGTAATCTCCAGCTCCAGCCAGCGGGGATCCAGGCCGGTTTCCTTCAGTATTCCCTTGACCATGGGTACAAAATCATCCTGAAGAAACTGGCGGGCGGAAATGTTAACTGCCACCCGCAGGGAAGAAAGCCCCGCTTCCTGCCAGAGCCGGTTTTGCCGGCAGGCCTGGTAGAGTACCCATTCCCCGATGGGAACAATCAGGCCGCTTTCTTCGGCAAGGGGAATAAAATCGCCGGGGCTGATGGGACCTTTGTCCCGATGTTGCCAGCGCAGTAATGCTTCCACTCCTATCAACTGACCGTTTTCCACCAGCACCTGGGGCTGATAATGCAGGCTTAATTCCTTCTGCGCCAGGGCCTGGTCCAGATCGGCTTTCAGCTGCATGTTTTCCAGGCTTTTGGCCCCCATGTCCCGATCAAAGACCCGGCAAAGATTGCGACCCTGTTCCTTGGCTTCAAACAGGGCGGTATCCGCCTGCCTCATTAATTCCTCTTTATCAATGCCCTGCTGAGGAGCCAGGGTAATCCCGATACTGACGGAAGTATAGATTTTTTCCCCTTTGATCTTAAACGGCTCTGCCATAATTTTAATCAGCCTGCGGGCCAGCTCCAGCGCTTCCTTCTCTGTCCCAATCCCCTGAGCCAGGACGGCAAATTTATCCCCGCTGAGACGAGCAATCCGCAGCTTTTCTCCCCCGCTCTCCAGCAGGCGCCGGGCTGTTTGCAACAGCAATTCATCTCCCGCCAGAAAGCCCAGAGTATCATTGACAAATTTCAACCGGTCCAGGTCCACGAACATAACCGCCACCGTGTCCAGGTTTAGCCTTACCAGTTCTAAAGCCTGGGCCAGCTGCTCACAAAACCAGCGCCGGTTTGGTAAACCCGTCACCGGGTCCCGGTAAGCCATTTGCCGCAATTTTTCCTCCAGTTGCAGGCGTTCCAGTTCCAATACAGCCCGCATGGTAAAAATCTTTAGCACTTTTTCTACCACTTGCTGATCCCGTAGAGGCTGACGATCCAGGGCCAGCAAGAGCCCCAGCAATCTCCCTTCAGCATCAAGAAGGGGAGCAGCAACACAGCTTTCTAACTTTCCCTTCAGGAGAGGGAATGTCGGAGCCTGGCTCAACCCCTGCGGGCAGCAACAAAACTGTCCTGCTATCAGCCTGGCACAGGGGAGTTCCTTCAGATTAAAGCAGAAATTATCCCAGGCCAACCCTTCAGCCCAAACGGCAACAGTGCGCACCTGGTTAGTTTCCGGTAAATATTCACCCACCAGCACATGGCTCATTTTCAACAAGCGGGCCAGATAATAAACAAGCTGCTGGAAAAAAGCCTGACCAGTGGCTCGGGCCAGACTACCAGCAGTATTCTCCGCTAAAGCCATGTCTATTAGATTTTCTCTTTCTTTTTCTTTCATCCTGTTCGCTCTCCTCATGCTGCCATTTTTTATTTTTAATACTTCGCTACAATTCTAATAAATCCTTGTGATTAAAGACTCATTTTTTAAAAGTTGCAATTTTATGGACAATATTTGCATTAATCTCCATCGCAGTCCACATCAACTTTAGCATCCTTAATACGGATACTGATGGACATAAAGTCATTTTCCAGTTTGATTTTTTTCTTTCGCCCATCCTCCGACTGGCGAATTTTCACTTTCAGTTTGTCTTTGCTACAGTCATCATTATGGCCCATTTTGCCCACCTCCGGGCTTTTTTGCTATATTTTATGGGCATAAAGCCAGAAAGGTGTCAAAGCACTCATTTGCCCGGCGGTCCATAATATAGAGAAGGAACAAATAGCGGGAGGGATGCCCGTGTCTGCACCTGCCCGTTACTACCATGTAGTAGCTCTTTCTGTGCCCATCGTGCTCAACAGGGCTGGCGAATACAATCCCAATGGCATGATGTTTGTCCTGAAAGAAAGGGAAGCTGAACTACGGCAACAAATTGCCAGCAACCCCGGACAACCGGTGTCTCTGGTCCAGCCCCTGGTCATCCGGGCCTGTGCCGGCGAATGGGTGGAAGTGCTGCTGGAAAACCAGCTGCCCTTCCCGGTCTCCATGCATATCCAAAAAGCCGCCTATTCCATACAGACAAGTGACGGCAGCCTGGTGGGCCTGAACCAGTCATCCCTGGCCCCACCGGGTGGCTCTATCACCTATCGCTGGTTCTGTCCCCGGGAAGGGGCCTACCTGTTCAATGACCTGGCCAACCCCCTCAGCAGTGAGACTGGCAGCAATGCCAATGGCCTCTGGGGCGCACTGATCGTCGAACCTCCCGGCTCCCGCTGGACCGATCCCGAGACAGGAGGCGAATTGCCCAGTGGCACCGCAGCCGATATTCACCCGCCCGGACGTCCCTCCTTTCGGGAATATGTCGTCTTCTTCCATGACGAATTCCCGGCCGTGGCAGCTGATGGCGGCCCCATCATCGATCCCATGCATCCGGAGCCAGTGGTGGAAGTGCATACCATCAGTTATCGCTCCGAACCCAGCCGCATTCGGCCGCCCCGCGGGGGCTGCAGCGGCGAGGAATGTATGATGAGCTCCTGGGTACACGGTGATCCGGCCACTCCTGTTTTCCACGCTTATATCGGGGACCCGGCGGTTTTCCATCTCATTCATGCCGGAATCAAGGAAACCCATGTCTTTCATCTTCATCTCTACCAGTGGCATCTGGAACCGGATAATCCCCGCTCTCCCATCATCGACTCGATCAGCATCAGCCCCCAGGAAACCTATACCTTCAAACCCCTGTACGGTGCCGGCAGCCTGGCCCGTAGCTTCGGAGACGCTATTTTTCACTGTCATCTCTATCCTCATTTCGATAATGGTATGTGGGGCCTCTGGCGTACCCATGATGTGCTGGAAGATGGCAGCCGTTTCTACCCCGATGGCACCCCCATCAAGGCCCTGCAGCCTTTGCCTGACCGCCAGCCGCCGCCAGCGCCTGCTCCGGAACGCCCCGGCTTCCCCCTCTTTATTCCTGGCATTTTCGGTCAAAAACCCCCGGCTCCCCCACTGGGCATAGTCGGCGTACGAGATCCGACACCGCTGGAACGGGCCGCCTTTGCTGCCAATGCCCGGCCCGGTGCGGTTTTCGCCAATCCAGCCCCTCCCGATGCCCCGGTACGGGAATATGAGATTGTCGGTATCAGCCGTGACCTGGTCTACAATCAGCAGGGCTGGCATGACCCGGAGGGACGCCTGTACGTACTGGCCGAAGATGAAGAGGCTGTCTTATCCGGCCAGAAAGTCCCAGAACCTCTGGTGATTCGGGCCAATGCCGGTGAAGTGGTGCGGGTGAAATTCACCAACAAATTCCCCCTGCAACTGGGTGGCAATGCTTTTCAAAACCGGCATCATACCACTGAAGCCGGTATCCATATCCATCTGGTGAAATTCGATGTTCAATGTTCCGACGGAGCCGCCAATGGCTGGAACTACGACAGCAGCGCCCCTTATGGTGAGACCATTGTCTACCAGTGGTACTGTGACCGGGAATTGCATGCAGTTTTTTTCCATGACCATCAATTTGCCAACCTGCACCAGCAACACGGGGTCTTCGGCGCCCTGATCGTAGAGCCACCTCATTCCATTTATCTCGATCCCGGTACCGGCAAACCCTTGAAATCCGGCACCAGGGCCATCATCCACAACCCTTTCCTGCCGGATTTTCGGGAATTCGTCCTCTTTGTCCATGACTTTGCCCTGCTGTTCGATCGGGAAGGGCAACCCCTGAATCCGCCGCCTTTTCCTGATTCGCCCCAGGACCCGGGCGTGATGGGAATCAACTACCGCTGTACTCCATTTCTGTTCCGTCCCGGGGATCCGGCTTATGTCTTCAGCTCCCGGGTGCACGGCGAGCCCGATACCCCCCTGCTGGAAGCCTATGCCGGCGATCCCGTCCGCATCCGGCTGCTGGATGGGGCCCATGAAGAACAGCATTCCTTTATTATACACGGCCACCGCTGGCACCGTCAGCCCCGGGATCCGGCACCCCCCCGTACTTCCAGCCAGACCATCGGTATTTCGGAAGCCTTCAATTTCTTTTTCACCGCCCGGGCCCGGCAGCGCACCGATTATCTCTATTATTTCGGCGGCATCGATGACCTCTGGCTGGGTCTATGGGGTATTTTCCGGGTCCATGTCCGACCGGTTGCCCATTTGCACCCGTTGCCTGACCGGCAATATCTGCCTCTGACCGCTCCCATCCGGCCATTGCCAGCCGGTCCGGTGCGGCGTTACCAGGTGGTAGCCATGGCTCACCCCATTGTGTATAACCGCTTTGGTGATCATGATCCCAATGGGCTGCTTTTCGCTCTGGCTCGCGATGAGGCGGCCATACGGCAGGGAACGCTTGTTCCCGAACCCTTGCTGCTGCGGGCCAACCTGGGTGAAGTGGTGGAAATCCACCTCACCAACAAACTGCCGGAGTACCTGCCTTCAGCCACCTTCCCGGAAGTGCCCCTGCAAATACCCTGGCCTGCCTCCAGCCGGGTTTCCCTGCACATCCAGACCCTGACCTATCTGGGTCCGGAACAGGATGGCGCTGCCGTCGGCTTTAATCCCGACAGCACTATCCCTCCCGGCGCTTCCCGGCTCTACCGCTTTCAGGCTGACGTCCCGGGCCTGCATTTCTTCTACAGTATGACTGACCTGCGCAACCACCGGCAACGGGGGCTGTTCGGAGCCATAATTGTTGAACCGCCAGGTTCCTACTGGCTTGATCCCTATAGCGGCAAACCCCGCAGCCATGGCGCTCATTTACTCATCTATCCTCCTGGCCAACCGCCCTACCGGGAATTCGCAGTCATTGCCCACAACGGTATTGAACTTTTTGATCAGCAGGGTCAGCGGATACCTGACCCGCAGGAAGTTGAGGACTTTGAAGATCAGGGACATAAAGCCTTCAATTACCGCAGTGAACGGCTGGCTAACCGACTGGCCTTCAACCCCGATCCGGCCCTGGTCTTCAGCTCAGCTGTTCATGGTGACCCGGCAACACCCCTGTTTGAAGCCTATACCGGTGAACCCCTGGTCTTTCACTTCGGCATGGCTGCCAGCAAACCCCGCAATACCTCTTTCCTCATTCACGGCCATACCTGGACTCTGGGGACCAGTATTATCGCCTGCCAGGGAAAAGTGAGCATTGGCAACAGCTGGACCCTGTATTTACGGGAAAAAGCCGGGGGCAGATTCAGAGTGCCGGGGGATTATCTCTACCGGGCGGGGGTCTTACGCTGGGATGTCGAGGCGGGAATGTGGGGGATTTTACGAGTACATGCTGAGAAAAAGAAAAACCTGTTGAAATTAAAATGATGTTCAACGCATATCCCCTGCCTGGCGGACATAAATTGTTAGGGAAATTGTCCGAAGGGAGGGGTTTTATGTTTCTGGCCTATCGCAGTTTGAAACGATTTTTACTAAAAGTAACTGCCGGTATCCTGGCTATCGGCTTCCTGGCCGCCGCTCTGGCTTTTCTGACCCCGGGCAGCAAAGCCCTGAATGTCTGGTCCTGGAAACGCAGCAATTTCAAGGAGGTCATGGAGAAGGAGAAAAAAGAAAAGCCGGAAGTCATGGCCCGGCAGCGCAAATTGCTGGAAGAACGCTATAACCTGACCGGTAAAACCACCAAGGAAGTTACCATGTCCCGTGGTAAACCCATTCCGGTAGGTCCAACCGCCCGTCTAAAGAAAGGGATAACCTGGCAGGAGCTAGCAGGTATGAGCCCGGAAGAAATCAAGAAAAAGGGGCTATTCCCCTATTTGCCTTTACCTCATCCCCATCCGGCCAATGGCGGTATGGTCTTTCCTCCGATACAACTGAAGCAGTTTCCCGAGCTGACCCGCTTTGATGTGGATTTCGATTTACCTGACGCCTATCTGCCGGAATTTCCGCCGGCCATTTTCCTGACTACCCGCCCCGAGCTGGGCGATGTCTCGCGAGGCCAGGTGGTCACTCTGGATAATTTCTACGAGCTGTTCAAGGACATCCTCACCCCCGTCCAGCTGGAAGGCCTGCGCCTGTTAGTCACCCGCTTCCCCCAGCAACAGTTCAATGCTACCGATGACCGCAAATCGGAAAAGCCCAGCCAGGGGGTTTCCTGTTTCGATTGCCATGTTAATGGCCACACCACCGGTCAATTCCATCTTAACCCTGACAACCGGCCCCAGGAAGCCCGTTTCCGCATCGATACTCCCAGCTTGCGCGGCACCTTTATCCAGCAGCTATTCGGTTCCAAGCGTTCCCTGCGTTCCGTCGAGGATTTCACCGAATTTGAACAGCGGTCCGCCTATTTTGATGGCGACCATGTAGCTGCTGCCAAAAAGGGCATCAATCCCCTGTCCCGGGAACAGGTAATGCACATGGCCCAGTTTATTAACATGCTGGATTTCCCACACGCACCCAAGCTGAATGAATATGGTCGCCTCAATCCAGCCAAAGCCACTGAAGCAGAACTGCGGGGAGAGCAGATCTTCTTCGGCAAAGGCCGCTGCAGCAAGTGCCATCCCGCTCCCTATTATACCGACAATCTGGCCCATGATCTGAAGGTTGAACGCTTCTATGAAGGCCGCCCGGAAGGGCCTATCAAGACTTTCCCGTTACGGGGATTAAAGGATAGTCCACCTTACCTGCATGATGGGAGATTGTTGACCATCGAGGATACGGTGGAGTTTTTCAACCTGGTGCTGGAATTGAAGCTGAGTGATCAGGAGAAAAAGGATCTGGTGGCTTTTTTGCGGCAATTGTAAAAACCGCCTGACGGCGGTTTTTTTAATATCCGGCAAGAAAGCGTGCGTAAGCCATGTTTTTATAGTATATTTTTTGCAAAGCTGATCGATCCTTTCCTGCATCCATAACTATCGTATGATTGGGGTCGAGTGAATTCACTTCAATCAGCCATAAATCCAGCTTTTCATCCAAAGCAAAATCGATGCCCAGGTTACCAAGATGTATGCCTTTCTTAACTATTGAATTAGCAATTAACAGGGCAATTTGGCTCAAAGTCTCTTTAAAATTAACTGCTTTCAGACGTTCCCCTACCTGGTAGCGTTCTATGAACTGGCAATAATCCAGAGCTTTGCCCCCTGCAGAAACATTGCTAACTGCTTTCCCCGGATCACCCAATCTTACTATTAAGTCCATAGGTTCCCAATAGCCTTTTTCATTTTTAACAAGAATCAATCTAAAATCAACTATGCTATTTTCGATATTTAGCAGAGTAATTCTTTGTTGCAAAATATAATTTCCGCTATAGATTTTTTGATTAATGTACTCATTGTAATTGTTCTGGTTTATAACTTCGATGCCTTTTCCCTGGCTCCCTTTAATCGGTTTTAACATTAATTCCGAAAATTTTGCAACCATATTAATCAACTGATGTTTAGAAGTAAGTTTGATAGTTTCAGGTATATTAATAACGTTTACAATTTCTTGTTCATCTCTCAACCACAGATAAACTTCATATTTGTCAGGCACATAATCATTAAATACATAGCCACCAGTGTTATTAACCAAAAAATCACGCCACTGCTGGCTTAATCTTATTTTTTTAAAAATAACTGCTGGTATCCCTGTCATTCCTTTTTCCCAATCTTTTTTTTGGGGATTATAAATAAAAGCATTGACTTTTTCCAGTTGTCTATCTATCTGTTCCAAAGAAAACAGTAAAATCACTCCATTAATTTTATGATAACAAGAAGTATAATTTAAAAAAAATTTTCTTCTTTTAGCAACATTACTCTCTGTATATCCTGCCAGTATACCAACAAATGGCCCCAATTCTATACAATGCTCTTTTACAAGAATTTCATAATCGCAAAACAGCGGAATTGCCAGTTTTTGTAATACGTTCTCGCTAATGCCTATTATTTCATCGTTATACTTACCTTCTAAAACAATTTTTATTTCTGTAAAATTTCGACCAAACTTTAAGTAAGTACGTATCCGTTCTGCAATTCCCACTTTAACAGCAAAGGCTTTGCTAATACAAACTGTGTTCTTATGGTCTGGTATTGATTTCAGCCTCACTTGCATGATCAGTCGGTCGCACCTCCCAAATCTCAAATCCGCTTAAAGAAATAGCATATTTCAACGGTTTAGAGGCAATTTCAAAGTATTTGTTTTTGTCTAGTATTTTAAATCCCTTATAAGTCGGACGAAAATTTACTTCAATCAGCCATAGCTTTAAATTTTGGTCAATAGCTATGTCCAAACCAAATTCCCCAAAATTTTCTCCCAAAAAGTCCATTTGATTTGCCACAGAAATAGCCAGGTTATTAATGTCTTGCTCTAATTTCATTAAATTATGCTGTTCGTTATCAAATATATTTTTCAGTTCTAAAACCTTACCACCGCGAGCCAAATTGGTTACAAGTCCTTTGCTGGCAGGTAACCGACATTCTTTACCTGTAACTTCCCATGTCCTATATTTATTTTTCTGGACTATTACTCTCACATCAAAAGGAACACCAGCATAGCTTAGTAGTCTAATATATTCCTGGATAATATATCCTTGTTCTATAAATTTACCTTCTTTAATAAAACTGTTCAGCTCATCCAAATAATAATTTTGAGGTCGTCTGCCCCTGTAGTCATTAACAAAAATTTTGCCATCATCATCTAACTCCAGGAAACAGATCCCTCGACCTCGAGATAAATTAGCTGGTTTAAGGACGATTTTAGTATGTTTTTTCAAAAATTCCGTAACTAATTCAATCGAAGCCAGCCTTTCAGTGTTAGGTAAGTATTTACTTAATTCATTTTCCCGCAGAAAGATATAGGTCTGCCATTTATCAAGTCGCCTTGAGTTAAAAATTTCTATTCCATTATCTATAATTTTTTTAATTTCTCTTTTATTACTACTAAAAGCTCTACGAAAAATAACCTGGGGCAAAGGTAATACTCCATAAAACCAATATTTTTTGTCAGGATTAAAATAGAGGCCGTAAACCTTTTTTTCAGTCCAATCAATATTGCTGGCTTTAAATGCCAGATACAGTCCCCCATATTTTATATTTTCCAGACTATCAGTCAATTCACTTAAATTATTATTATGATACAAATAGCTTTGTTCCCCCAATAAAAAACCCAATACTGGACCAAACTCCAATGATTTATCTGTTACTTTAAGCTGATAACTACAACAAGTTTTAATCATTAGGTTGTCAATTAGTTTTTTGCTGATTTTGATTTCTGTTTCTGGCAGGTCCTTATTAAAAAAAACTCGGGCTTTCCCCTTGCTTTTACCAAAACAGACTTCAGTTTCTATCCCTGAAATTTTTATGAATTCTATACATCCTGATACGACAAGATTTTTGTCACTTTCTAAAGGGCTAATATTGTATAGTTTCATGATTAATTTCTCTCCTTCGGAAAGCTAGGTACGAAATTGCAGTTTCAAGATATAATTTTGCAATCCTTTTTTTATTAAAAATACGAAAATCCCAGCCACTAATATTAATCAAATAAAATTGTTTCGTTTTCGGAATATACGCAAAGTCCATATAGCAGTTAGCCAACCCTGGCAAATACCACATCAAATAATTTAGTAACTCAACCACATCTTTTTCTTCCATAGTTCTCCCCTCAGAATCATAGATAAGCCAATCCCTCATACCCCTTTTTTGACAGTAAATTCGTTTAAACTCTAATTCTTTATAAGTCGCATCAATCTTATAGTATGCATATTTCTTTTTTATTAAGTTATAAAATAATTTTTTTTGAGCATCTTTATCTATTATAGATTTATAGTTGTTCTTGACAATCAAATAACTATCTTTATGGTTTTTAGAGAAATAAAACCAGGGGGCATAAGAGTCTTTTTGCGAAACAGCAATACAATTGGTTATACTTTCAGAGTTCAACCTTTCCAATAAGTATTTATCGTATAACTCGCTGTAACGCAAAATTTCATAAATTTTAGCAGGATAAATTTTATTAATCGGGTTAATCAATGTGATTTTTTCCTCCATCCTAAGCTGTTTCATTATTTTTTTATTTTTAGATTTGCGGAACACTACTGTATTTAAAATGACTTCTGGGACTGGGCCTTCGAATGAAACCTCATCCATTTGGTTGATTAATATTCCTTTTGCTGTTAGATCTACTAAAGATAGCTCATCAAGTGTTAATAAAAGATATTTCTCAATACGTTGAACGGATAATTCTTTAATTATTCTTTTGAAGGTATGTGTTATGATTTTGTTTTTACTAACAATAAACCCAAAATCAACCATTGTTCTGGCCACCCTATACTTTTTTTACCATTGTATGAACAGGGACATTTTGATGTTATACCTAAGGTCAAGTATGCATATATTTTCAACGAAACAAAGTTTTGAAAGGAGATGGCATAATGAGCATGCCGAATATTCCCGAACAAAAATTTAGACCTTCATTTAAGCAGGTGATTATAGATTTACTGGAGTCTATAGCTCTTGAAGAAACCGCCTTATCTCATCTGGTAAATGCTGAAGCTGAAAAAATACAACATATTCTCAATCAATCAAAGAGCATTTGCCCTAGAGAACTCTTAACGATAAACAAAACCGTCAGCCGTATTCTAGATGCAGCGATAATAAAAGAATGGCTATTATTAAAAAAATTAGATTTAATAGCAGAAATTGAAATGAAAAATGAGCCTTCTCAGGATTATGAAAAAACGAAAAATCATTGTGTATTTAATACCTGGACCCCGCCAGAAAAAGAAATAAAAAAATGACCCTTTACGGGGCCCTTATTTTTTTCCTCAATATTTCGGAGGCAAATTTTATCTGTTTCAGGAATATTATCTCCTTATTATTAAGCAATGCTATGATCGCCCGAACCAAACACATACATACTACGCTATATCCTCTTTCTTTAGTATTAATGCTATTCTTTGCAGCAATTCTTAATTCCTGTTCCAAGTTTTTTATTAATGAATTAATTGGGGAGTCGGGTATATACACACACCTCCTCTCTTGCCTTTACGGTGCAGGTATCTGTAGCACATCTTCAAGTTTAAACTGTAAGAGCATTTCTTTTTTGATAACGCTTCGCAATGTTCTTTCTACACTGCGATTAATAGTAATAATGTCCTGCATGGTCGGTGGAGGATCAGCAGCTAATACAAATTGAATTTTTTCTGCCTCGGCATTAATCATGTGCGCCAATCCCAGTTCTTCAAAAGCAATTGAGGCCAGTAGCAGGTTTATTACATCTTCCCTGTCAATTGTAATGTTAGGGTTAATGTCAGGTATGTTCGGAAAAGACATTAAATCTACCTCCTTTCATTCTCACTATCATAGATATTGAATACACAAAAAAAATATGCATAAATTTTTCTTTTAGGGCTTGTCTTTAGGTATGTCCAACATTTCTTTTTTCTTCCTTAATCAGTCTTAATACATCTTGCAGCTTCATACTTAAAACAATTTCTTTAAATAATAAAACTTTAATTACTTCTCTGACTTTATCATTTATCTTAACTAGTTGTCTTATACTCTGGTATGACGTTATCACTTCCTGAAGTTTTTCTGCTTCTGCATTAAGCATATGGGCCAGAGCCAGCTCTTCAAATGCGATCGATGCTAGTAACATATTATTAATATCCCGTCTCGATAATTCAATATCTGGTGTAACATCAGGTAATTGTGGCATCGACATCAAAATCACCCCTTGTCAAGTAGGTGATTTATTATATGCTGAACTTATAGTATGTGACCGCTATTCAACCAGCAGCAAAAACACATAGCGCAAAATCGCCTTGCCGATCGCCGTGAGGGGTACTGCCAGCAGCAGTCCCCACAGCCCCGCCACTTCCCCTCCGGCCAGCAGGGCGAAGATAACCGTCAGGGGATGCAGATTGAGTGCATCCCCTAATATTTTCGGTGAAAGCAAATGGGCCTCTACCTGCTGAATGACCAGAATCACCACCGCAGCCGCCAACGCTTTTGACCAGCTGATCTGCAGGGCCAGCACCACCGCCGGTATCCCGCCCAGGATGGGGCCAAAAAAAGGGATCAAGTCCAGGATACCGGCTACCACCCCCAGAAACAGGGCATAAGGTACCCCTAGCAGGGTCATCCCGATCCCAGTCAGCGCCCCTACCAACAGGCAAATGAGCAAGTGACCGCGGATAAATTTTTTCATTATCTGATCCAGTTCATCCAGCAAAGCCAGCGCATGGAGACGGGCACTGCCAGGCAAAAGCAATTCCCAGCCTTGATGCAGCCGCTGCCAGTCCAGCAGAAAGTAAAAGGCAAGGATGGGAAGCAACAGAATAGTGCCGATCTGCCCGGCCAGGGCCAGAATCCCGGCCGCCCCCTGCGCCAGCCAGCCTTCTACCCCCTCCCGGGCCTGGCCCAGCCGTTCACTCAACACTTTTTGCACCTGGGCGGGCAGACCGGCTCCGTCCAGGCGGGCCAGCCAGTTTTGCCAGAACCCCTCCCAGCGTAACCAGATCCCGGGTAAAACCTCTCCTACCTGGCTCAGCTCCCGCAGGAATACCGGCAGCAAAAAAAAGGCTACTGCCAGCACCAGTCCGGTCATGATTGCATATAACACCAGCAGGGCTTGCAGCCGACTGAGCCCCCGGCTCTCCATCCTCGCTACCAGCGGCCCCAGCAAATAGGCCAGCAGCCAGCCCCCAAGAAACAGAAGTAAGATTTTACGTATCAGCCAGAAAAAAAAGAGCGCCCCCAACAGCATTCCGACCAGGAAACTGCGGCGGGCGATAGTTTTAACTTTGTGCATCCCCATCACCATTTTAATCCAGCATATTTTTGATATCCCTGACACCGTCCCGCACATCATTGACCATTTTGGCCGCCCGGGCTGTGACCCGCCGGGTTTTCCCCAGCAAAGTCCGTTTGGGAGTGGGTTTAAGCTGTGGTCCGGCTACCAAACCGATGATTGCTCCCAGCACACTTCCAGCAACCAGCCCATTCCAGAAACTTCTGGCCATGTTCGACACCTCCTGTTAGAGATAGGGTTCAGCCAGTTCCTCATCCCAGGCCATTAAACTGCCATCCTCAGCTACATCAAATACCTGGATTTCATTGCCCTGACGGCGAAATTCCACAAAACAGTCCCAGCAGTAAAACTGGTCCACTCCCACTTTCCCGGTGCTTTTGCCTCCACAAACGGGACAAATCATGATAAAATGACTCCTTTCTCTCTTCAGGCTTCATTCATAGTTTGACCCGCTTTTTCACTTTCTAACCATATGAGCTGGCCATTTTCCCAGGTTAATTGTTGCCATGGTATTTCAGTTCTTCCCTGCCATAAATCATCAAAAATGGAGCGAGCCAGCTCTATCCCTGCCAGTTTGCCGCTACTTTTATCCAGCACCAAATCCCCCACCAGGCCTATTTCCTGTTTTTGCCGATCATACAAAGGTTGCTCCAGCCAGTTCGGACAGGCTACCATACAGTCCGGCAGCGCTTCCCCGGCCACCACCAGTCCATCCTCCCGCAAATCCAGCAACTGTTCCCAGGTGTACCAGTTATCTTCAGCAGTGGCCAGGGCCCGCAGCTGGCCCTCTTCATCCACCGCCAGCTGACGCACTCGACCCAGCATCTCCCCCTGCGGGTTGTATACTGGCAAACCTGTCAAATGCCGGCCCCGGCACAGATTTTTCTCCATTTTTCATCCCTCCGGTTTTGTTAGTATGTGCAGAGAGGAGGGAAAATAAAAAGAAAACTGCCAGCTTAATGGCAGTTCTGGTAGGTTGCATATATTCATAGTTTTTTAATCACCCCGCCGCCGACCACATACTCACCCTGGTAGAACACCACCGCCTGACCGGGAGTGATGGCACGCTGGGGCTCCTGAAATCTCACCAGCACCCGGTCGCCATTGCCTGCTTTTTCCCCCAGTGGCTGGACGATAGCCGCTGCCGGCCGGGCGGCATAGCGAATTTTAGCCTCCACCGCCAGGGGCTGTTCCAGCACGGGCAGGGCAATCAGATTCAGTTCATCCGCTAACAGCTCGCCGGCATAAACTTCCTCCGCTTCCCCCAGAATCACTGCATTCCGTTCCGGATCGATATCCACCACAAACATGGGCTTACCCAGGGCAATGCCCAGCCCTTTCCGCTGTCCAATGGTATAATGGACAATTCCTTTGTGTTGTCCCAGCACCCGGCCCTGGCGGTCCAGGAAAGGTCCAGGCTTGATTTGCTCACCCAGCTTTTCCTCAAGAAAAGCGCCATAATCATCATCTGGCACAAAACAGATTTCCTGGCTTTCCGGCTTGTTGGCCACCGGCAATTCCAGCTTTCTGGCCAGTTCCCGGGTTTGTTCCTTCACCATTTCCCCCAGGGGAAAGAGGGTATGGGCCAGCTGCTCCTGGGTAAAGGTGTACAGCACATAGGACTGGTCCTTGCGCTGATCCACCCCTTTGCGCAACAGCCAGCGCCCCCTCTGTTCATCATATTCCCGGCGGGCATAATGGCCGGTCGCGATATAGTCAGCTCCCAGAGCCCGGGCCTTGCGCAGGAAGGCTTCGAATTTGATTTCCTTGTTACAGGCAATACAGGGATTGGGGGTTTCCCCCCGCAAATAGGACTGACAGAAATAATCGATTACCTTTTCAGCAAACAATTCCCGAAAGTTGAGGACATAAAAGGGTATCCCCAGTTTGTCACA
The DNA here is from genome assembly GCF_900167165.1 of Carboxydocella sporoproducens DSM 16521. Classification (NCBI taxonomy): domain Bacteria; kingdom Bacillati; phylum Bacillota; class Clostridia; order Eubacteriales; family Clostridiales Family XVI. Incertae Sedis; genus Carboxydocella; species Carboxydocella thermautotrophica. Next base: position 21,515 of record NZ_FUXM01000013.1, read on the forward strand.
AACCCGGCGGGCATCATTGATGGAGGAAAGAGAGCAACAGCCCCCGTAATCCTCATCTTCAATTTCCCGCGGGGAGATTTGCAGGGTTATGCCGATAACATTATATCCTTGCTCTTTTAAAAGAGCGGCCGCTACCGAACTGTCCACGCCTCCGCTCATGCCAACCGCCACTGTGGGTTTCACTACAAATCACCTCAGGATATACTATACCACAATCAGTGGCCATAGGCCAACTTGCGTTCCAGGCGGCGGCTGTAGGAAGTCAGGGCATAGCAGATGACAAAATAGATCACTGCCTCCACCAGCAAAGTCTGCATCGGGTTATTGTAACGGCTGAAGAAAACCTGGCCCTGGCTGAACAGCTCCGGTACCGAAATGATGAAACAATAGGAAGTATCCTTGATCAGGGAAGTAAACTGGCTGACCAGGGGCGGTATAATTTTCTTGAAAGCCTGGGGCAAAATAATATAAGCCATAGTCTGGGCCCAGGTGAAACCCTGGGAGCGAGCCGCTTCCCATTGCCCTTTAGGCACCGCCTGAATTCCACCCCGGAAAATCTCCGCTACCAGAGCAGAAGTAAAGATGGTCAAAGCCACCACCCCGGCCCAGAAGGGCGAAAGGCTGATCCCCATCCGGGGCAAGGCGAAATAGGTAAAAAAGATGATCAGCAACAAGGGGCTATTGCGCAAGGCATGGATATAGAGATAGGCCGGCCCGCTCAGGAACTTCCAGCCCGAAATGCGCATCAGAGCCAGCAGCACACCGAAAAACAGACTGAAGGCTATGCTCAGGGCGGCTAACCCCAGGGTCCAGCGCAAACCAGCCGCCAGAAAGGTCAGGTTATTTAAATCCAGAAAGGGAGCCCAGCCACTTGTAGTCATCCTTCAGCCCTCCTTTAATGATAACCTTGAGCTACCCGGCGTTCCAGGTATTCCACCAGGGCACTCAGGGGAATTGTCAAAGTCAGATAGAGTAAGGCAGCAAAAATATAGACTTCAAAAACGATAAAAGTTTCGGCAGAAACCAGGTTGGCATTATACATCAGGTCAGCAACGGCAATGGTGCTGAGAATGGCCGAGTTTTTCACCAGGTTTACCACCTGGTTGCCCAGCGGGGGCAAAGCTACCCGCAAGGCCTGGGGCAGAATGATATAACCCATGGTTTGCAGATAAGTGAAGCCCTGGGAGCGGGCCGCTTCCCACTGTCCTCTGGGAATGGACTGGATGCCAGCCCGAAACACTTCGGCAATATAGGCACCGGTATAAATGCCCAGCCCCAGGGTGCCACAGGTAAATTCCGACAGGCTTACCCCCAAAGAGGGCAAACCCTGATAAAAGAAAAAGACCTGAATTACCAGGGGTGTATTTTGAAAAAACTCCACATACCATTTGCCGATAAACTGGGTTACCGGGTTTTCGATAACCCGCAAAACCGCTACAATTACGCCAATCGCCAGGGCCAGAACCAGGGCCAGCAAGGATACCTGCAGGGTAATGGCCAGCCCGGAGAAGAATTGATCCGAGCGTTGCCAGACATCTGCCCAGTTGGTCATACAAACTACCTCCTCCGGTGCAATTTAAAGGGGTCCCCGGGCAGGGGACCCCGGCCGCTTACTTGGGGGGTTCTTCTTTAAACCACTTTTTATACAGTTCAGCGTACTTGCCGCTGTCCTTCATTTCCTTCAGCCAGTCATTGACAAACTTGACAAAGTCATCATTGCCTTTCTTGAAGCCCATACCGTAGGGTTCGGAAGTAAAGAGCCCGCCTACCAGTTCTACATTAGGATCCTGCTGGGCAAAACCAAGCAAGATGGAGTTATCGGTGGTCATAGCATCAGCCCGGCCATTTTGCAGAGCCAGGAAGGCTTCGGGATAGGTGGGGAATTCCAGCACCTGGGCTTCCGGAGCCTTGGCCCGAATGTTCTTGGCACTGGTGGAACCCTGGACAGTCGCTACTTTCTTGCCTTTCAAATCATCCACTGATTTAATGGAGCTGCCTTTCTTGACCAGCAGGGACTGACCGGCTTCAAAATAGACATCGGAAAAGTCAATTTGCTTTTTCCGCTCTTCAGTAATGGTCATGGTACCGGCCACAATATCCACCTGGTCGTTTTGCAGCATAGGAATCCGGGTTTTGGATTCAACCTTGACGAATTCCACTTTGCTCTCATCACCAAAAATCTTTTTGGCCAGTTCCTTCATCAGGTCGATTTCAAAGCCTTCTACCTGGTTGGTCTGGGTATTGAGCATGCCAAACAGGGGGACATCATACTTGACACCGGCAATCAATTTGCCCCGCTGTTTGATTTGCTCCAGTTTGCCAGCCTTTCCGGCTGCCGGCTGGTTTTCCGCCTGTTTCTGCTCTCCGCCGCCTCCGCAGCCGGCCAGCAGTCCAAGAGACAGGATCCCGGCGAAAGCCAATGCTATCAGTTTTTTCAGTTTCATCGGTTCAACCTCCCTTGTTTTTAGAGAATTTTGCTTAAGAAGAGCCTGGTTCGCTCCTCTTTGGGCTCTTTGAAGAAATGTTCCGGGGTGCCTTCCTCGATAATGCGCCCCTCATCCATGAAAATCACCCGGTCGGCCACTTCCCGGGCAAAGCCCATCTCATGGGTAACCACCACCATGGTCATTCCCTCCCGGGCCAGGGACTTCATTACATCCAGTACCTCATTGACCATTTCCGGGTCCAGGGCTGAGGTAGGCTCATCGAAGAGCATGATTTTCGGCTTCATGGCCAGACCCCGGGCAATGGCCACCCTTTGCTGCTGGCCACCGGAAAGCTGGCTGGGATAGGCGTCAGCCTTTTCAGCAATGCCTACCTTTTGCAGATAGTAACGGGCGATTTTTTCCGCTTCCCGGGGGTCCATTTTTTTGACCTTGATGGGAGCCAAAGTGATATTTTCCAGCACCGTCTTGTGAGGATAGAGATTGAAATGCTGGAAAACCATGCCGATTTCCTGCCGTAAGAGATTTATATTCACCTTTGGGTCATCCAGCCGGAAACCGTCCACTATCAATTCACCGGAAGAAATCTTCTCCAGCTGGTTGATACAGCGCAACATGGTGCTCTTCCCTGAGCCGGAGGGGCCGATGACCACCACCACTTCCCCTTCCCGGATTTCCAGATTGATATCCTTGAGGACATGATGGTTGCCGAAATATTTATTGACATTCTTGAACTTGATCACTGCTCTCACCTCTGGCTCCATTTTGGTGACCAGCCCACAAAAAACTACAAAAAAATAACTGGAGCCTACATTGTATACTCCAGTTATTGATGCGTAACCTCATCATAAAGGGCCATGATGAATTTTTTCAGGTTGATCTTGCCCTTTTCTCCTCGCAATTTGGCCCGTACTTCGTTAAAATCAAAAAAGCGGGGAGCATAGTATTCAAAAAGAGGATCATGGTAATCTTCCGCCCCTAAAGCGGCCAGATGTTCCATAGCTTCGTGTACTGCCCGGCGAATGCGCTGCTCCAGGGTACCCAGATCCACCTCTTCTCCAGTTTCCTGGCGGTAGCGTTCCTGCAATTCCTGATATAGCTCTTTGAGCTGCAGGTTGGCCGGAGTGCGCCCTTCTTCTTCCTTCTCCCGCAAAATCTCCACCAGCCAGTTCAGTTCCCGGCTGCCCATTTCCCCCGCCAGTCCCAGGTCCCGCAAAACCCGGCGCATTTTCTTGCTGCCGCTCTCCCTGTCACTGCTCCGTTCCGGTTGCTGGTTGCCCACCATCCAATCCAATGCTGCCAGGGAATTGCGCACCTGGGCCAGGGATTGGGTCAGGCGCAAATTGGCCAGCACTTTTTGCAAAACCGACACTACTTCCACCCGGTTGATGGGTTTGTGGATATAAAAATCCACGCCCGCCTGATAGGCACCGGCCACCATTTCCTTGTTTTCCACCTGAGAAATCATGACAATGGCCCCCGTAAAACCTCTTTCTTTCAGGGCAGCTACTACCTCAACCCCATCCTGACCGGGTAGCAACAAGTCCACCAGCACTACATCGGGCCGGACCTGCATCACCACCATATCGGCCATTTCCCCGGTCTCCAGTTCCCCGACTACTTCCCCTAAACCTTCCTGTTCGATGATCATACTCAACATGCGCCTGCAGATACGGTCGTCATCGATAATCATGAATTTGAATTCGCCCATATGTCGCCTCCCCTACAAGGGTACTTTTATAGTAAAAACGGTTCCGGTTCCCGGCTGGGAAGACAAACTGATCTCCCCGCCCAGATGCTCTACCATATCCCGGACCTGGGTCAGCCCTATCCCGGTGGAAGGCCGCCCTTCCGGGGTAAATTTGGTGGTAAAACCGGGTTCAAACACCAGCTCCTGGTCCCGGGGGGCAATCCCCGGGCCATTATCGGCTACCAGCAGCTCCAGTTTACCCGCTACCAGCCCGGCCCGCAGGATGATCTGTCCTTCCTCCATGGCCTCCACTGCATTTTGCACCAGGTTGTTCAAGATGGAAACCAGCGGATAAATACGGTCAGTGACATACTGTCCTTCCGCCTCAGTCTGTATTTCGATCTTCCTGCCCAGAGTTTGGGCGTAGGCCCGGTTGGTGGCTGCCACCAGCTCCAGAATTTCCTCTACCGTCAGCACCTCAGTTACCGGCTCTTCGGCCAGCAGCTGATTTAAGCCTTCTTCCAGCCGTTTCAGATCTTTTTTGATTTCATGGACCTCTTTGGCCACATCCAGGGCCATTTTGGCCAGGGGATCAGGAACCGGTTGACGATTTTTCAATTTCTGATAGAGTTCATGGCTGCGCGCCATTACCGTTTCCACCTGGGCCATGGATTTGCGCAGAAAAAAAGCCTCCATGTGCAGGTTAGACCCCACCAGTAACCGCCTGAGCAGGTGTTCCTCTTCCACTTCCCTGGTGGTCCGATGCCGTTCCTGCAGCAGGACATCGGCCAGCAAAACCACGGCTAACCCCCGCAGCACGGCTACGACCAGCAAGGCCCACAGTTTTCCGGGGGTGAGCAGCTCCAGATTGAAACCGGTGCGTACCAGCATCTCCACCAGGTTGGCCCCGCCATCAGCCAGAGCCACCAGTCCCCCCAGTTGCAGGGGCTGTTCCCGCTTGCTCTCCCAGCCCGCATTATGCAAGAAGAAAACCAGGGTCAGGTAGTAGGCCAGGGCCGGCAAATGCAGCCACAAAGCCTCGCTCCAGCTTAGCCCGTGATAGCTGGCCAGCCCTATCCGCCAGGCAACAGTGGTCAGGCCCACCACCAAGCCGGTCAGGCGCAATGGCAGCTGGCGCCAGAATATCAGGGCCAGCAGAAAGAACACACTGCCCAGGCCAAAGCGAAAAGCCGTCCCGAAAGGCTGAATTTTCACTTCCCCCAGCAGGGCCGTACCGATAGCTACCAGTAAAACTAGCATTGTAGTCCTCCAACTAAAGTTTTTATTGCTGTATCTCAGTTTCTTTTAAAATGTTAATTATACTTTTTTTGAAAATAGGGATATTTTTGTTGATAATATTCCATACTACAACAAAATTAATAGCTCCATACTTATGTGCGGCAATATTACGTAACACAACTAAATTCATCTAGTGCCTTATAAATGTCTTCTATATCCTCAAGAATTACCAGGAGTATTTTCCTGTCTCTTGTTTCCATAAATTTCTATAGCCTCCTTTAAAATATCATCTCTCATAACAGGGTTAATACATCTGTATTCTAGAATATCTACATTCTTCTTTAGTGCCCTTTTAACAGCTGCCTCGAATTTTAAGTATTTTTCCAGTTCAAAAGTGTCATCCAATAAAACAAGCAGATCCACATCGCTACTCATGCTGGCTTCCTTTCTGGCATAAGAGCCAAAAACAGCAGCTCTTTTTAACCCAAACTTCCTGAATATCGGTTCAAGTTTATTTTTTATGTCCTCTAAAGAATAAATAGACTCTTTTGACATACTCCCAGTCCTTTCGATTTTGTATTACTATCCTCATTTTATCATAAATTTTCTTTACCTTGCCAGCAAAAAACCGGCCCGAAGGCCGGCACATACTCTAATTGGTTTCTACCTTTTCCACCCAGCTTTCCGCCAGAACTGATGGCAATGCTGCTGTACTGAAGCTACCGTTGACCAGTTCATTATAGGCCTGGAAGCCGTGCTCGGCTATATCCAGTCCCTCCAGTTCCTCTTCGGCACTTACCCTGATGCCGATTGTCGCAGCCAGCAGCCGGAACAACAGGTAAGTTGCAGCAAAAGCAAAGACTGAAACGGCCAGTAACCCAATCAACTGCACCTGGAACAAATGCCAGCCACCGCCATAGAAGAGGCCACCGTCTTTGGCCAGCAAGCCCACCGCCAGGGTGCCAAAACTGCCGCCAACCCCATGGACGGCAATAGCCCCCACTGGATCATCAATGCGCAGGCGGTCAAAGAGACCAATAGCTTCCACCACCAGCAAGCCGGCAATCAGGCCCACCGCTACCGCAGCCGCCGGTTCCAGATAGGCGCAACCAGCGGTTATAGCCACCAGCCCGGCCAGGGCCCCGTTAATAGCCATACTGACATCGGCCTTGCCAAAACGGAACATTGTGTAGAGACAACCCATCGTACCCCCGGCTGCTGCCGCCAGGTTGGTATTGAGAGCAATCAGGCCGATGTCTTTGTGCAAAGCGGAAAGAGTGCTGCCCGCATTGAAGCCAAACCAGCCAAACCAGAGGATAAAGCCCCCCAGTGCTGCCAGCGGGATATTATGTCCAGGAATGGCATTGATAGTGCCATCCTTACCATACTTGCCCAGCCGCGGCCCCAGCACCATCGCCGCCGCCAGGGACGCCCAGCCGCCAACGGCATGCACCGCAGCGGAACCGGCAAAATCCAGCATGCCCAGGTTATGCAACCAGCCATTGCTATTCCAGACCCAGCCGGCAGCCAGCGGGTAAATCAAGCCGGTCGCAACCGCACTGAAGATCAAATAAGCACTGAATTTCATCCGTTCTGCCACTGCACCTGATACGATAGTGGCCACTGCCACGGCAAAGGCAGCCTGAAAGAGCCAGAAAACAGAGACTGGTATATTAAGGCCCAGAAAGCTGAAATCCCCCTGCAGGAAAAAGCCGCTCCTACCAAACCAGCCGTTGCTTTGGCCGTACATCAAGCCAAAACCGATTGCCCAGTAGGCCAGCAGGCCCAGGGCGCAATCCATTAATACTTTCATGATGATATTCAATGTATTTTTGGAGCGGACAAACCCCGCCTCCAGGGCCGCAAAACCGGCTTCCATAAAGAAAACCAGAGCTGCTGCCAGCAAAACCCAGATAGTATCCAGACCCACAGACAGATTTTGCAAATTCAACTCCATTGTCCTTTCTCCTCCTCCTCGTGGAATAAAAAAACAAACGCCGACAAGACAGTCTACCTTGACTGTCCTATCGGCGTCATCGCCTTTTTCAACCGGTACCCCATCGCACCGGGTTAAAACTTATTAAGTAAGAGCTGCCTCTCCTTCTTCTCCAGTTCGAATCCGGATGGCATTTTCCACTGCTGTCACAAATATTTTACCATCACCTACGGCGCCTGTGCAAGCAGAATTTAGTATAACATTCATAATTTCTTCGACACAGGCATTGGGTACCACCAGTTCCAGTTTCACTTTGGGTAAAAGGTTGAGGTTGATTTCCGTACCCCGATAAAGCTGAGTCCGCCCTTTTTGCAGTCCACAGCCTACTACCTGGGAGACAGTCATACCCTTGATCCCGTAGGCTTCTAATGCCTGTTTAACCTCATTCAGTTTCTCCGGCCGAATTACGGCTTCGATTTTTTTCATCCTTACTCACTGCGTCCCTGCTTTTGCAGATAATCCTTGATCGCTGCGTGCAGAGCATCAGCAGCCAGGTTGGAACAGTGCATTTTCTGGGGTGGTAGACCTTCCAGAGCTTCAGCCACATCTTTGTTAGTGACCTGCAGGGCTTCCTGAATGGTCTTGCCCTTGACAATCTCAGTGACCATGGAACTGGTAGCTACTGCTGCCCCGCAGCCGAAGGTCTTGAATTTAATATCTGTAATCACATCATTGTCCACTTTAATGAAAATTTTCATGATATCCCCACAGGAAGGATTGCCGACCTGCCCTACCCCATCGGCATCGGGAATTTCCCCCACATTGCGGGGATTGGTGAAATGGTCCATTACTTTCTCAGTGTACATGATGATAACACTCCTTTGCTTCAATAGTCACTCCCGGTCCCAGGGGAGACATTTCCCGCAGCCGCTGTACAATTTTCGGCAACTCCTCCAGGACATAATCCACATCCTCTTCTGTATTGACCTTGCCCAGGGTCAGGCGGAGGGAACCGTGAGCTACTTCATGGCTCAGCCCCATGGCCAGCAAGACATGGGAAGGATCCAGGGAACCGGAAGTACAGGCTGAACCACTGGAAGCGGCGATACCCTTCATATCCAGCATTAAAAGCAGCGATTCGCCCTCAATGAAGTGGAAACTGAAATTGACATTATGGGGCAGCCGTTCAGTCGGATGGCCATTGAGCTTGACATAATCCATTTTTTCCATAATGCCTTTGATCAGCTTGTCCCGCAAAGCCTGCAGGCGCGGGCTTTCTTCTGCCATTTCCGCTACAATTTTTTCCGCTGCCAGGCCAAAGCCGACAATCCCCGGCACATTTTCCGTACCGGCCCGGCGCTTGCGCTCCTGGGCCCCACCGTGGGTGATAGGAGTGATGCGGGTACCGCGGCGGATGTAGAGAGCTCCTACTCCTTTCGGCCCATAGATTTTATGGGAGGAAAGGGAGAGCAGATCCACCTGCAGCTCATCCACATTCACCGGAATCTTGCCAAAAGACTGCACGGCATCGACATGGAAGAGCACTCCATGCTTTTTGGCCAGCTGGCCAATTTCAGCAATGGGCTGGATGGTACCCACCTCATTGTTGGCATGCATGATGGTAATGAGGATGGTGTTTTTGGTTATAGCCTTTTCCACATCCTCCACCCGTACCCGGCCATATTCATCCACAGGCAGGTAAGTGACAGAATAGCCATTTTTCTCCAAATGTTTGCAGGTATCCAGTACAGCGTGGTGTTCCACCGAGGAAGTGATGATATGATTGCCCTTCTTGCAGTTAGCCTGGGCTACCCCCAGTATGGCCATATTATCCGCCTCTGTACCGCCACTGGTGAAAATGATTTCCTGGGGATTGGCACCGATAGCTTTTGCCACCCGCTCCCGGGCCTCTTCCACCGCCTTGCGGGCTTCCCGGCCAAAGGCATGAATGCTGGAGGGGTTACCGAAATCCTCAGTCATGTACTTGACCATAGCCTGGGCAATCTCCGGATCCACCGGAGTGGTAGCACTGTGGTCCATGTATATGCGCCGCATTTGCTTTCATCTCCTTTAAATATAGTACATATAAAAATCACCTTGCTGTTTCAACTTCTCTGCTTCTTCCAGCATATCGGCCAGAGTGATGGAATCCAGCACCTGGTCGATGGTTTCCTTCACCCGCTGCCAGACCAGCCGGGTAATACAGACATCCAGGCGATTGCAGCTTTCCTGCATCTCCTCACCGACACACTCTACCGGAGCCACCGGGCCTTCCAGCACCCGGATAATGTCCCCGACGGTGATCTCCTTCGGGTCCCGGGCCAGGATATAACCTCCCTGGGCTCCGCGAATGCTTTTGACCAGGCCAGCCTTGCGCAGGCTGCCCACCAGCTGTTCCAGATAGTGTTCGGAGAGGTTCTGGCGTTCTGCCACGCTTTTTAAAGGAATCGGTCCTTCCCCGTAGTGCTGGGCCAGATCGAACATAGCCTGCACCCCATAGTGACCGCGCGTGGACAGCTTCATGCCCCTCACCTCAATTCCTAGCAAATTCGTCGGTTTTCTTTCTGGTCATATAATAGCATACAGGGGTATATTTGTCAATTTGAAATCCAACTATTTTACTCGTCTTTTTTCTCCTGTCGGGGCCAGTACTGCCGACCCCGCAGATCATCGGGCAGATATTGCTGTTCCACCCTGGCCCCCGGATAATTATGGGGGTACTTGTATCCCTGTCCGTGGCCCAGATCCCGGGCTCCCGCGTAATGGGTATCCCGCAAATGGAGGGGAACCGGTCCCCCTTTGCCAGCCCGCACATCAGCCAGAGCCGCATCAATAGCCTTGATAATCCGGTTTTCCTTGGGTGCCAGTGCCACATAGAGAGCAGCCTGAGCCAGCGGTAGCCTGCCTTCCGGCATACCAATCCGTTCCACCGCCTGGGCAGCAGCTACCGCCACCACCAGGGCCTGGGGATCAGCCAGTCCCACATCTTCGGCGGCATGGACAATAATCCGGCGGGCTATATACTCCGGCTCTTCCCCCGCCTCCAGCATGCGGGCCAGATAGTGCAGTGTGGCATCGGGATCGGAACCGCGCATGCTCTTGATAAAAGCCGAAATCACATCATAATGCTGGTCCCCGCTTTTATCATAAAGCAAGGCCGGGCGCTGGATGGATTCCTCCGCCACCGCCAGGTCTACCAACCGCCTGCCGTCTTCCTGCGGCGGAGTTGTCAGCACCGCCAGCTCCAGGGCATTCAAAGCCGTGCGAGCATCACCGTTGGCCATCCGGGCTAAATGCCGCAGGGCCTCCTCGGTCACCTCCGGCCGGTAACCGGCCAGGCCCCGCTCCTCATCGTCGAGAGCGCGACGCAGCAGTTCCAGGATGTGCTGTTCAGTCAAGGGGCGGAATTGAAAAACCCGGGAGCGGGAAAGCAAAGCCTTATTCACTTCAAAGTAGGGATTTTCCGTGGTCGCCCCAATCAAAATGATGGTCCCATCCTCTACAAAAGGTAACAGGGCATCTTGCTGGCTTTTATTAAAACGGTGAATCTCATCAATAAACAAAAGAGTCCGCTTTTGCTCGTACAGCAGGCGTTCTTTTGCCGCTGTTGTGACCTGGCGCAGCTCACTGACACCAGAAGTCACGGCATTGAGCTGAGTGAACACAGCCCGGGTCTGGTTGGCGATTACTTTGGCCAGGGCCGTTTTTCCCGTGCCCGGCGGACCGTAAAATATCATGGAACTGAGCTGGTCAGCCTCAATGGCCCGGCGTAAAAGCCGCCCCGGCCCCACAATTTCCTCCTGCCCCACAAACTCCTCCAGGGTACGAGGGCGCATGCGGTCCGCCAGGGGAGCCATTTTCCCCCGTCCCGTCAGATTAGCCTGTTCAAACAGATTCATACTATCTCCCTTTCCGGCAAATCCTCTCGATTTCCATTAGTGCCTGATCAATATCCAGATCATCGATATCTTTATGGGTAACAAACCGCACCAGATTGCCGCCAAATGCTGCGGCCAGTACCCCCTGTTCTTTCAATTTGCCCAGGAAAACCGCCGGACTCAAGCCTGTTGCCATAATATCAGCCACTACGATATTAGTTTGTACCCGTTCCAAGTCCACCTTCAGCCCGGGAATGGCAGCCAATCCCTCCGCCAGCTGACGGGCCCGCCGGTGGTCCTCTGCCAGCCGCTCCACCATGGTCTCCAGGGCCACCATTCCAGCTGCCGCAATTATCCCGGCCTGACGCATACCACCGCCCAGCATTTTCCGCAAACGCCGGGCGCGGGCAATGAACTGGGCAGACCCGACCAGCATGGAACCGATAGGAGCTGCCAGACCCTTGGAGAGGCAAAACATCACCGAATCCATATCCTTGGTCAGCACCTTTACCGGCAGTCCAAGGTAGGTGGCAGCATTGAAAATCCTGGCCCCATCCAGATGAATGGGAATTTGATATTCCTTGCCAATCTGGCCAATAGCCTCCATTTCCTGAAGCCCCATTACTGTTCCCCCCGCCCGGTTATGGGTATTTTCCAGGCAGATCAAGGCCGTGCGTGGAAAATGAATATCACTGAGGCGAATGGCCTCCCGCACCCTGGCAGCCGGCAACACCCCTTTTTCCCCGCGGATGGTACGGGTCTGGACTCCGGCCAGGGCGCCCAGGCCTCCTACCTCATAGAAAAAGACATGAGCTTCTGCCTCTACTATAACCTCATCTCCCCGCTGGGTATGGGCCAGCACCGCCAGCTGGTTGCCCATAGTCCCGCTGGGTACCAGCAGGGCCGCCTCTTTGCCAAACAGCTCGGCCGCTTTTTCCTCCAATCGCCGAACCGTGGGATCTTCCCCGTAAACATCATCCCCCACTTCCGCCCGGGCCATGGCTTGCCGCATCTCCTCGGTCGGCTGGGTTACGGTATCACTGCGTAAGTCTATGTACTTCACTTTTTTCCCCCCTGTGACAGTTTCTGTTTTTTTCCCATTCTACATTCTTCCCCAAAAACCTTCTCTTTCCTCGCCATCTTTCCCCACATATTCCCGGGAGCTAGCTGCATATCAATGAACAAAAGGCAAGGAGGGAAGGGATATGGAAGAAATTCAGTTACAAATTCCAGTCTGTCCGGTGACTCATCGGGAACCAAACCGCTTTAGCTGGCAAATCAGCAAATATTTACCCCAGGCTCGTACTGGCCACGTACTGGCTGTGGAAATCCAACAGCTTTTGCATTTCAAAATTCCCTCCAGTTTGCTTCTGGGCCTGACCGGACTAAAACTTTCCTCCCATCTCCTGGCTGATTTCAACCGCCATGGTGGCTGGTTCTGGCCGATAACTATCAAAGCTGGCTGGACAGCCTACTTGCCTGTTTCTGAATGTCAGCCCCTGCTTTATCTCGGTCCGATAGCTGTTCCCTCAATGGTTTCCGCAAGCTACTGCCGGGAAGCCCCTCCCTGTCAGGTAGATATAAAAATGTCTTTACTGGATGACTTCCCGTTACAGGGTCCTGTTTTGGAAGCCCCTAATGCCTTGATTTTTCTAGTATCCCATTCCAGTAGCAAAACCGCCTGGAATACTGCTCTGCAAAGAGCCACCCTTTGTTTGCAGAAAAACCTGGGCCTGGTCTTCTCCCGGGCCCAGGCTCTGGCCAGAGAAGTGGGCAGCTGGCAGATCTGCAATAATCAGCAGACTCTGGTGGCTTTTTCTCTCCCTAGACGGCTGATCGCCCATCCCTATAAAATTATCGCTCTCTAAAAATTTTCTCCCCAAAAACACTTGTTCTCCACTATGCCCATTTGCTATAATTTATTCAGGATTTTCTATGGGGGGAGGGAAAAAGGTGGAACAAATGTTATACCAGATACTGCATGCTGTTGAAAACTTGCATAGCACTTTCAATCAGCGCTTCGACCGGCTGGAACAACGTATGGATAACCTGGAGCAACGCATGAATGGCCTGGAACAACGTATGGACAACCTGGAGCAACGCGTGAATGGCCTGGAACAGCGGGTTGACGGAATTGATACACGCCAGGGTGAGCTGTATCTTGTGACCCGTTCTATTGAACACCGCACCGAATATATTTCCGCTGCTTTGCAACGGACAACAGAAGATGTTGTTGAATTATCCGGTAAAGTTGAGAATATCAACAAAAAACTATTTAATATTCAAGCCTATATCGATTACCAGACCAGCAAAATTGCCGAAAACGAGCGAGAAATTTATTTACTGAAACAGGCCAGATGAAACTAAAAGGGCACCCACCAGGGATGCCCCTTTGTTTATTTAGATGTGTTTGGCCAAAATGCGGGCCAGTTGCTCTTTGGTCTGGTAGCCAACAATCCGCTCTACCGGTTTGCCATCTTTGAACAACAACAAGGTGGGAATGCTCATGACCCCGTATTCAATGGCTGTTTCCCGGTTTTCATCCACATTCAGTTTGCCCACTACCACTTTGCCGACATATTCATCGGCCAGCTGGTCAATTACCGGTGCGATCATGCGGCAAGGGCCACACCAGGCTGCCCAGAAATCCACCAGTACCGGTTGAGTAGCTTCCAGAACCTCCGCTTTCCAGTTGGCATTAGTAAAGGTTTTAACATTTGCGCCTGCCATATGTAATCTCCTCCTTTTTTTCTTATTTAGCGAAGCGCATCAGCACTTCTACTAAATGTTTGACATACTCATCCTGCCGCCCCTGGCTGCAGGCTGATTCCAGACACTTGACGGTATTGCGCTCTACAATGGTCACTCCGACAGCCTGAACAGCTGCCTTAACAGCGGCGATCTGGGTGAGGATCTTCAGACAATCCTGGTCCTCTTCAATCATCCGCTGTATCCCTTTGACCTGCCCTTCTATCCTTCTCAGCCTTTTTAGTATCTCCTCTTTGCCTTCTACCGATACTTCGGTACTGTTCACTATCCTCACCCCCTATACTATACCCGGGTATCTTGCTTTTTATTATATGCCCCTTTTGTCCTTTTGTCAACAAGACCGCATAAATCTTTTACCACTTCCCCGGCCATAATCATCCCTACTACCGGAGGTACAAAAGAAACACTGCCTGGAATCTGACGCCGCAAGGTGCAGCTGCCCCGGCCCTGTTCGCTGGTGCAAACACAATTGGTCTTACAATCAGCCAGCCCTACCCTGGGTGGGATGGGTGGCTCTTCCGAATAAACCACCTTGACCCCCCGGTAGATCCCCGCTTTGCGCAATTCCCGCCGGAGTACCCGGGCAAGAGGGTCGACCGCCGTTTCAGAAATATCTGCCACCCGGAAAGCAGTAGGATCCAGTTTGTTTCCTGCTCCCATGGCGGAAATTATGGGGATATTCAACGCCAGACAGCCCTTGATCAAGTCCAGCTTGCCGGTGACATTATCAATGGCATCCACTACATAATCATAGTCTGGCCTGAGCAGGCGCTCTCTATGTTCAGGAGCATAAAATTCCTTGATGGATTCTACCTCTGCTCCGGGATTGATCAATTTGATCCGTTCCGCCATCAATTCCACTTTAGGCCGCCCCACTGTATTGCTCAAAGCATGAATCTGCCGGTTGATATTGGTTAAACAGACATCATCATAGTCCACCAGCACCAGTGACCCTACCCCGGCTCGAGCCAGGGCTTCACAAGCATAAGAACCCACCCCGCCAATACCAAAGACTGCCACCCGGGCCTGGCGCAGCCGTTCCAATCCTTCTGACCCCAGCAGCAATTCTGTGCGGGAAAATCTGTGCAACATACCTGTCTTCCTCCTACAGCCCATAGAATAGTTCTTTTTCCCATCATACCCTATTTCCTTTCCCAAGCGCAAGCCCAGAAAAATAGGCTAACCGCCGAGCACCCCTGACCGCCTTTTGCCGTAAGATAAAGCAGAAATCGGGAAGGGGGGAAGCTCCTATGCATTACTATCCCAATTTTATCTTCATCATTGTGGTGATTGTGGTCATCCTCTTGTTACTGGATGTCCTGTAATCTGAAGTATTAAAAAGGAGGGATTCATATGGGTCATCGCCGGAATAGAGAAGTGGTTGTTATCGTGGTGATTATTATCGTGTTGCTGTTGCTGGGATTCCCCTTCTGGCCCTATCCTGGCAACCAGGACTAAGCTCCGCGGAAAGCCCTGCGGGGCTTTCCGTCTTTGCGAAAGAAGGGATAATCAGTGGCCAAAAGAAAAATCATCATTCCCCTCTCCAGTGGCCAACCGGTAGCATCTCCGGCCAGAACCAGTGCTGTCAGCCGCCCGGAAACGGAGTGGCAGGTCTGGCTGGATAAGTTTTTGTCCATTTTGGTTATAGCCGAAGAGTTACTGGCAGTAGCTGAACCGGTACTTTCTGCCTGGACAGAAATGAAAAATCAAAGGCGAGGTGGCAAAAAAAGATGAGTAAAAAAATTACCCCCCAGGAAATTATGGCCCTGGCCCTGAATTTGCTGGCCAACCCCAACAAATTAAATTTCAGCGTAATCGTTTCTTTGCTGGAGCAATTCGGCGGCGATATGGATTCCGAAACCAAAAACAAACTGTTAACCTGGGGCAAAAAAGTTGATGCCGGCGGCAGTCTCAGCGCTGCCGAGCTGGAAGAAGTTAGACAGCTAATCCGACAGGGAGCTGCCAGCGCAACTCCGGAAAGATTGCAGCTGGTAAAGACCCTTTTTACCACCCTGCAGCCCCAGTTTAGCAAGATGCCTCCTGCCTGGCAACAAGTGATTAATTTGATCGCTGAAGAATTGAAAGGGTGAGGGCAATGGCAGGTAAGACCAAAAAAATCAAGATAGACCCCAGCCAGCTTAACAACTGGGCTGCACAAGCTAAAGTCTGGATCAGCGCTCTCAAGCTGGCTTTAAATGGGGCCCGTACTATCATCAATGAAAAACAGAAAAAGCAGTAGGCCTTTTGCCTACTGCCTGTTTATAAATTAATAGCGGACAACCCCATGATGCCGTGGGCCCGCCTGTTTCAGAACCTGCTCCCAGCAGGTGGGTGCCCTCCTGCGGGCTTCTTGAGTCCCCTGACTATGGGGGCATTCATTCCACCAGCAGAGACCGGGCTCCCTTTTCTGAACGTGTTGGCTCTAAACACGCGCTGACCTCACGCACACCGCAGGGTTTTATCTGCCTTTATCTTAACACAAACCCGATGGTTTGACAAGACAGCATTACTTCCTGGGTATAACATCCAGCTTGATATGCAGTTCCTTCAATTGTTTAGCACTTACTTCCGAAGGCGCTCCGGTCATCAGACAGCTGGCACTCTGGGTTTTGGGGAAAGCGATGACATCCCGGATGGTATCCCGGCCTGCCAGCAGCATCACCAGGCGGTCGATACCAAAAGCAATGCCACCATGGGGCGGAGTGCCATATTCAAAAGCCTCCAGCATAAAGCCAAATTTTTCTACAGCCTCCTCCTGACTTAAACCCAGGAGGCGGAACATCTTTTCCTGCACATCCCGCCGGTGAATCCGGATAGAGCCACCACCGATTTCCACCCCGTTCAGAACCATATCATAAGCTTTGGCCCGCACCCGGCCCGGATCAGTATCCATCAGCTCAATGTCTTCATCCATCGGAGAGGTGAAGGGATGGTGCATGGCGACATAGCGTTTTTCTTCCTCATCCCATTCCAGCAAGGGGAAGTCCACTACCCAGAGGAAATTCATGGCCTCGGGGTCAATCAGACCCAGTTTCTCCGCCAGATGTACCCGCAGGTGGCCCAGGGAGTCGGCCACAATCCTGGGCGTATCCGCCCCAAAGAGCAGGAGGTCACCTGTTTCCGCCCCCAGCCGCTCCAGGATAGCCTGCAGCTCTTCCTCCTTGAAGAATTTGGCAATAGGAGATTTGGGGCCTTCCGGGGTCATCTGGATATAGGCCAGGCCTTTGGCACCATAGATAGCCACATACTGGGTCAGCTCATCCAGCTCCTTGCGGCTGAAGTGGGCACAGCCTTTAGCATTGATAGCCTTGACCACTCCGCCGTTATCGGCAGCAGCCCGAAAGACCTTGAATTCACAGCCAGCGGCGATATCGGTCAAATCCACCAGTTCCATGCCAAAGCGAGTATCGGGCTTGTCCGAGCCATAGCGGGCCATGGCTTCGGCATAAGTCAGCCGCGGGAAAGGAGTAGGCACTTCCCGGCCCAGGGTAGTCCTGACCACTTCCGCAATCATCTCTTCCATCAGGGTCAGCACCTCTTCCCGTTCCACAAAGGACATCTCCAGGTCCAGCTGGGTAAATTCCGGCTGCCGGTCACTGCGCAGGTCCTCATCCCGGAAACAGCGCACGATCTGGAAATATTTGTCCATACCAGCCACCATGAGTATTTGCTTGAAAATCTGGGGAGACTGGGGCAGGGCAAAGAATTTGCCCGGGTTGACCCGACTGGGCACCAGGTAATCCCTTGCCCCTTCCGGGGTGGATTTGGTCAGCATGGGAGTTTCAATTTCCCAGAAGCCCCGGGCGTCCAGATAGTCCCGAATAGTTTTGACCAGCCGATGCCGTAAACCCAGGGCCCGCTGCATCTCCGGCCGCCGCAGGTCCAGGTAACGATAGCGCAGGCGCAGGTTTTCATCTACATCGATATTGTCCTGGATATAGAAGGGCGGTGTTTTGGCCCCGTTCAGCACCTTCACTTCCCGGGCATACACTTCCACTTCCCCGGTAGCCAGGTTGGGGTTAACAGTGCCTTCTGGACGCAAGCGCACTTCCCCTTTGACAGCAATGACGTACTCATTGCGAATCGCTTCCGCTTTAGCAAACGCCTCCTGATCAACTTCCGGGCTAAATACCACCTGGGTGATACCCTCCCGGTCCCTGAGGTCCACGAAAATCAGGCCGCCATGGTCCCGCCGCCGCTGGACCCAGCCCATGAGAATTACTTCTTTGCCGGCATCAGCTGCCCGCAAGCTGCCGCACATCATGGTCCGCTTCCAACCCTGTAATGCTTCCATTGCCTTTTCCTCCTTACGGTTTCAGTTTTTCTGTCAAGTAATCCACTACCTGTTCCAGCTTGAGAGCCTGCTGGCTGCTATCGCTCATGCTCCGAAGCTGCACTTCGCCGCGCTGCAGCTCATCGCCACCTACAATCACGGTGTAACTGACCTTGAGCCGGTCCGCCTGTTTCAGCTGGGCCTTAAGGCTGCGCCCCAGCAGGTCAGTTTCGGCAGCCAGGCCGCGGCTGCGCAGCTGCTGGGTCAACACCAGGGCCTGTTCCCGGGCTTCCGTGCCTAATACTGCCACAAAGACCCGGGTGCCGGCCTCCTCCGGCCAGGCTACCCCCTGTTTTTCCATAGTCAAAATGGTGCGTTCCAGGCCCAGGGCAAAGCCGATGCCGGGCACATCCTCACCGCCCAGTTCCCCCACCAGGCCATTATAACGGCCACCGCCGCAGATAGAACTCTGGGCCCCGATATCCTTGACCATAATTTCAAAAGCGGTCTTGGTATAATAGTCCAGGCCCCGCACCAGTCGCTCATTGACGGTAAAAGGTACACCCAGGGCCTTCAGAAGGGTTTGCACCTGGTCGAAGTGGTCCTTGCAATCAGGACAAAGTTGCCGGGTAATGGTAGGCGCTCCCCGGGTAGCTGCCTGACAACCTTCCTGTTTACAATCCAGAATCCGCAGGGGATTGCGTTCAAACCGGCTCTGACAATCCTTGCAGAGGGAAGCCAGCTGCGGACGCAAAAACTCCTGCAGAGCTTCCCGGTGCCGGGCCCTGCAGACAGGACAGCCTACACTGTTGATGTTTAGCTCCAGGTCCTTGATACCCAGGCGCCGGTATATTTCCATGGCCATGGCGATTACTTCCGCATCCACCACCGGCTCATCCGAACCGAAAACCTCAACTCCAAACTGATGGAACTGGCGGTAGCGCCCGGCCTGAGGCTTATCATAGCGGAACATGGGACCAATATAATAGACCTTTACCGGCTGGGGCCCGGCATGGAGCCGGTTTTCCAGATAGGCCCGCGCTGCTGCCGCTGTCCCTTCTGGCCGTAAGGTTACAGAACGACCGCCTTTATCCAAAAAAGTATACATTTCCTTTTCCACGATATCGGTGGTTTCCCCTACCCCGCGCTGAAAGAGCTCGGTATGCTCGAAAATAGGGGTACGCAATTCACCATAGCCATACTGACGGCAAACTTCCCGCAAAATTTGCTCTACATACTGCCACTTCCAGGTCTCCTGCGGCAAAAAATCATTGGTTCCTTTTGGTCTCTGGGTTAGCATCCTTTCACTCCTTTCCCATTCCCTCCAAAACTAAAAACCCGTCCCTGCTTGCGCAGGGACGGGTCATTACCCGCGGTGCCACCCTGGTTGAACAGCCAAAAAGCCGTTCCCCTCTCGCCCGTTAACGGTGGGCAACCGGGCCAGCCTACTATCCAGCTAAAGCTGAAGTTCGACCGCCAACTCCCGGGTGTCTTTCACCGGCTTTTCCTGAAAGGGGCTTCCAGTCACGACCCCTTCTCCCTGGCAGGCCAGTCCCGGCTACTCTTCCCGTTCCTTGTCATTACCATATCTGGCTAATAGTTTATCCTTTTGCTTGCTATTTGTCAAGAATTCACGCTAATAAATGGCCGTAAGATATGCCAAACTATTGCCTGAGAAAGGAGGGAACAAGGATGGCTTTAACCGGTAAAGAAGCTTCTCTGATCAATGACCACATCGCTATGGAAACAGCCTGTATCAAGCATTTGCAGTTTGCCGCCGAAAACTGCACCGATCCCCAGTTGAAAGGCATGTGCCAGGCTATGATTGCCGACCATCAGAATTTCATTAACACTCTCTCCCGTCACATTCAGACCAATTTGCAATAGGAGGTGAAAGCTATGCCCGCCAAACTGAATGACCAGGATTTAATGCAACTGTTGCTCTCTGACCACAAAGCCTCAGCCCAGCATATGTTGATGTGCGTACTGGAGTGCGCCAATGACGCTCTCCGCACCGACTGCCAGAATATCCTCAATAAGACCCTGGATCACCAGAAGCAAATCTGGCAGGCCATGAACCAGCGGGGCTGGTATCAGGTTCAGGCTGCTACTGTACAGGAACTGGCCCGGGTGCAAAATCAGATCAACCAGGCTACCCAGCAATTGCAAATGCAGTAAGGCCAAAAACTGCCGTCCGTTGGGCGGCAGTTTTTGGCTTTTATGAGAACACTTTGTCTTGACATTGCTGAAAAGAAAGCATATAATGAAAATGAAAATCATTCTCTATGCATATGGGGGTAAAATGGAGGTGAGCTGTTTTGACAGTCTTGCTGGTTGGGGCCGATCAACTTGGTAACATCCCAAAAGAACTGAAACAATATGGTTGTAAAGAAATAATTCACTGGAGCGGTCGTAAAGCCAAAACCAGGAAAAAAAGTATCCCTGCCAATGTGGAAATTGTACTCGTTTTTTACGATTTTGTGAGCCACGGACTGATGGATGTTATAAAGGAACAGGCCAAACGCCGCCAACTTCCCATTGTGTTTTCCAGACGGGGAACTTGTGAGTTGAGAAAAGCTTTGTTACATTTCAGGGATAAAATGCAAATGTCTAGTGATTCGCAGGTGAAAGCTACGATATAATAGAGGCGAATAAATTTTTCATGAAAGGGGGAAAGGGATGCGCAGTATTCTGGTTATTTTAGGTTTTCTTTTTGTCGTATTAGGGATACTGGGTATGTTTTTGCCAGTTTTACCCACTACCCCCTTTTTGCTGTTAGCTGCAGCCTGTTTTGCCAGAAGTTCAACCAAAGCCCATCGGTGGCTGTTAAGCCATCACATTTTTGGTCCACCCTTAAGACAATGGGAAAAAACCCGTACAATTAGTCTACGGGCCAAAGTTATTTCTCTGCTCATGCTCAACCTCTCTATTGGCTTTTCAATTTGGATGCTACGTAATAACTTACCAGTGCAAATGCTCCTGGTCATGTCCGCTCTCGGAGTCAGCACTTATCTTTACCGCTTACCTACATCCACGCCGAAAAAGCTTACCTCTGAAAAGGAATAATATTATTGTCCTCAATTTACAGATACTAGTATTTTAGTTTTGCAAAATCGTATGCCTGCTAGTGCTCCCTTTGTGGAAAAAGAAATGCAAAAAATAATTAATGATGAGTATCAGACAACATATCTAATTTCGTATAAAAATGGTTTAGCTAAAGTAGATTTTGAGTTTACCAGTCTTGAACATGTAAAAAAAATAAAGGATAAAAATAAATACCTTTTAAATGAAGAAAAAAATTCCTTACCGCTTTGCAAGATTTAATAAAATAAAAAAGGGGGCTATCTACCCCCCTTTTCCTTACAATCCCTGAGTTTGAACGCCCCAGCCGCCCCGCATCATGGGCCCGCCGAAACCGCCATTAGCACCAAAACCAAATCCCCCACAGCCGCCACCTTGCATCATGCCAGGCCCGGGCAGGATTCCGTTTTGTTCCCGGTATTTTTCCATCTGGTCCATGCGGTCCTTCATCAGTTTACCCTGTTCAGGAGTTAGTTGCCCGGCTTCCACATACTTGTCGATCATCTTCTTGCGCAGCTCAACGATTTGTTTTTGCAGATCCAGGATTTCCTTCTTCTGAGCGTCAGTGATGGCCGCAAAAGCCGGAACCGCAAAAGCCACCAGAAGTACTGCCGCTACCAGAGCTAACCATTTCTTTTTCATCTTCATCATCCTCCTCCTATTTTTTTAAATCTTCCAGCATTTGCTGGTATTCCTCCCGGGTAATTTCACCCCGGGCATAGCGCTTGCGCAGAATTTCTTCCGGAGTTTCACCATGGTTACCGCCGAAACTGCCAAAACCGCCTTTGTTCAAGAATCTGATCGCCAGGTAAATCAAAGCTCCCCAGAACAGGATATTGAACAGCATGCCAATGCCCATCATCCACCAACCTCCTCCATTAATAAAGGGATCATATCCCCAGCCGCCAAACCAGCGTCCCATCATCATCTTACCTCAACTCCTTTCGTGTTCCTTCTCTTGTCTTTAGTATACCCCTCGATTGTGACAAAACTAAGGCCGAATTGTGGCAGAAAAATGAATAATTTGGCGATAATTGTTGGCAAATACTAGTTGGTTTTTTGATATGGCGGGGCTGCAAATTACAGGTATAGTTGGCTACTGAAACTAAAAAGGTTATAGCTATCGATCCATATAATAAAGATATTATTACTGCCTAGAGAATCGAGATACTGGCAACGCGGGTATAAGGTCGGCAAATCTGACCAGCAATAAGAAAAGGGGCTATCTCAGCCCCTTTCACTTACAATCCCTGAGCTTGAGCGCCCCAGCCGCCCCGCATCATGGGCCCGCCGAAACCGCCATTAGCACCAAAACCAAATCCCCCACAGCCGCCATCTTGCATCATACCAGGCCCGGGTAGGATTCCGTTTTGTTCCCGGTACTTTTCCATCTGGTCCATACGCTCTTTCATCAGCTTCCCTTGTTCAGGGGTTAGTTGCCCCGCTTCCACATACTTGTCAACCATCTTCTTGCGTAACTCGACAATTTGTTTTTGCAAGTCCAGGATTTCCTTCTTCTGAGCGTCAGTGATGGCCGCAAAGGCCGGAACCGCAAAGGCCACCAGAAGTACTGCCGCTACCAGAGCTAACCATTTCTTTTTCATGTCCATCATCCTCCTTTTATTTTTTCAGGTCTGCCAGCATTTGCTGGTATTCTTCCCGGGTGATTTCACTCCGGGCATAGCGCTTACGCAGTATTTCTTCCGGGTTTTCGCTCTGATTACCGTCAAAACCGTTAACACTGCTTTTGTTCAAGAATCTGATCGCCAGGTAAATCAAAGCTCCCCAGAACAGGATATTGAACAGCATGCCAATTCCCATCATCCACCAACCTCCTCCATCAATAAAGGGATCATATCCCCAACCGCCAAACCAGCGTCCCATCATCATCTTACCTCAACTCCTTTCGTGTTCCTCCTCTTGTCTTTAGTATACCCCTCGATTGTGACAAAACTAAGGCCGAATTGTGGCAGAAAAATGAATAATTTGGCGAAATTTGCTGGGAAATAATGGTTGTTTTTTTTTTTTTTTTGATATTCTATAATTTTATTGGACGCCCAAAGAATAATATTGGAAGGGAGGAACAGAAATGAAAATTCGTCATATAATTGGTTTAGTATTAACTTTCTTTATGCTCTCAATAAATGGTCAGGCTTTTGCAACGCTCAAAGAGAATAATACTGTTGTTGAAAGCAAGGAGCTTAAAGCAGACTCCAATAGTGAAGTAATTCTTGACAAAGTTAAACTCGTAAAATATTCCAACGGAGAATTAAGTATCCACGGCTCTGCGAAAAGAAAATTCGGTGAACCAGCACAATATTATAGAATAACAGTTGATGGAAAAAAAGGAACATATAATACCAAACTACTACCTATTCCGGATAAATATTAACTATTACTGTACAAGGGGCCTGTATATGGCTCCTTGTACAGTAAATTTTACATATCTATCTCAACAAACCTTATTGAAGGAGGTAGAGGTAGAGGTGATGTTTTTAATTATTTGGGGTATGCTTGGTTTTGCCGTTTTCTTTCTCTTCACTCTAAAACTATCTAGTAACAAGGAGCATGAAGAATTAAATAAATTAATCAAGATGATAAAGATACTTATATTTGTTTCACTTATTTCTATTGCTTTTTTTTATTTATCCTACTATAGTTTGTATGGCAATTGGCCAGTATGGTTATCAATTATTTTCCTTGCAGTCACAATTGGCTGGCCTTTTTTTCAATATATGCCTGGGTCAAAGAAAATTCAAATCTTAAGAAATATTTACCTGCCATTACACTTTGGTGTAGCCCACTTGTAATATTAGCCGCCTCTGACGATTTTGAAAGATTATTTAACATAGATAGAGTTCCTAGGGAATTTATTCCTTTAATAATCTTATTATTATTTACTATAGGTATCTTAAGTTGGTCTGTGCCAAAAATGAGATAGTATCTTATTATCTGCGGCTGCGTTCCGACCACAGGTCGGCCACATAGACCAGCTCAATCCCCTGTTCCTCCAGCCAGGGCACCATTTCCCGCAAAGCCTTGGCCAGATTGGGTCCCGTTACCCCCACATGGCCAATGGCAATAGCTTCTCCGTTTTGCCTGCAAACCCGGGCCAGTTCGCGGATTTGTTTCTTGATCGCCGTCACGGAATTGATGTCATCCAAAAAGACCGAACGTTCCAGCACTGTCATGTTCAACTCCCGGGCCAGGACCGGCACAACTGTATCCTCCGTTGTACGGCTGTCCAGATAGATCAGGTTTTTCTCCTTGGCTACCCTGAGCACCTCGTACATCAAATCCTTGCGCCTGGTGATTTTTGACCCCATATGATTATTCATGCCGCTGGCATAGGGGACATCTGCCAGATCCTCCAGCACCGTCTGGCGCACCTGTGCTGGAGTCATATCTGCCGTCACAGCCCCAGGCCCCAGCCAGCTTTTCTTCCCTTTTTCCGGCTCCATCGGCAGATGCAAAAAGACCTGATAACCCAGACGATGAACTTTTTCCGCCGTGGGCCGGGTCAATTCCAGTTTGGGCATAATGGCCAGGGTTAATGGTCGCCGCAAAGCCAGCATTTCCTCCAGACCCCGATTGCTCCCGGCCAGGTCATCGATTACGATAGCTACCTTTAATTTGGGTTTGATGGGGGTTAAAACCCGGGTTAGATCCAGATGTTTTCCAAAAGTCTCCCGTTCTTGACCATTAATCAGCACTTTGACCCCATTGATACCCGGTATACTGCAAACTGTTTCCGTCAAGGCCCAGAGAGCCAGTTGTTCCTGGCAACTGCCCCCCGCAGTGGGTACTGCTGCCGTCGAGAAATTGAGGACTGCAATCCCGTTATCTATCTCCACTCCCAATAACCTGGTGTCGAGCACGAAAACCGGCTCCAAACCCTGTTGCGGAGGCCCGGCCAGCAGCTGTTCCACCAGCAAACGCACCAGTTCCTTACTGTTGTGCGGCTGGGCCCAGGTTTTCACTTCCCCCGGCAGGCTAACAGCCACCAGCTTTTCCCCATCGGCCGTGGGGAAATATACCTGTAAGCCAGGCCCATCGGCAGCCAGTGTAGTTTTTGTTGCAGTCGGCTCAGGTACAGGAATATCCTGTTGCAGGAAGTAAGCATAGATACCGGCCGCAATCTGTTCTGCCAGCCGTTTCTGATAGGCTTCCTGTTTTAATAGCTCCCGTTCCCTGGTATTGGTCATAAAGCCTGTTTCAATGATCAAGCCGGGGTAAGAACTATGTCGCAGCAAATAATATTCCGCCGGACGGGCCTGATGGGGCTTACCTCCCTCCTCTACAGCCGCCTCATTCAGTTTTTGCTGAACCAGAGTAGCCAGTTGAGCAGCGGCTGGTATCCGCCGGTTATAAAAGACCATGGGACCGGAGGTCTGGGGCCGCCGCGGATTGGCATTGACGTGGATGCTGACAAATAAATCAGGCCGGTAATTTTCAATTATTTCGATCCGTGACGTCAGGTCCTGCCGATGCCGGGAAGTATAACGCTTTGCTTCGTCCTGTAAGGCTTTGTCATCTTCCCTGGTCATAATCACCTTGACCCCCTGCTGTTCCAGCTCCTGCCGCAGCTTCAGGGCTATCGCCAGATTGATCTCCTTTTCCAGAAAACCGGGGCAATTAGCCCCACCATCAATGCCGCCGTGGCCCGGGTCAATCACAATCACCCTGGGCCAGAGGGGATAAAAAACCTGGCGGGCCAGTTCCCAGCCAATTCTATAGACAAAAATAACTATAACTAGTATAATAAAAACATATGTGGTAAATTTTAACTGACGCCAGGAGAGAAAAAAAATCACCGGTCTCCGCACTCTACCTCCCCCATTTCAGACTAAAATTCAGTAAAGTTTATGCGAATACCAGCTTGGTTTATTAGTTTCGACATAAGTAAAAGGGGCATATCACCAGCCCCTTTTATTTATGCTTACATTTATTAGCCACAAGCAGTAACAAAATTAAAGACATAGGCTTTGCCCTTGGCGATTTCGGTTATTTGATTAAACGAGATAATTCCTTAAACTCTGGTGTCCCCGCCTCTTTCATCAAATCAAAGAATACAGATTCAGTATTGGTAATGACTGCTCCCATTTGTTGCATTAAGGATAATGCATTCAAATAGTTTTCTTTACTACGTGAGCAAACGGCATCACTAACAACGAAAACGTTATATCCAATTTTCAATAAGTCTCTAACAGTTTGGAAAACACAGACGTGTGCCTCCATTCCTGTAACTATTATTTTCGGTCTACCTATCTTCTTTAAATCCGCAACCAACTGGTCTGTACATGCTGAAAAAGTTATCTTTTCATAAATCGTTACTTGATTAAAGTTGCTTGCAACCTCTTCTACTGTCTTTCCCAGGCCTTTTGTATACTGTTGTGTAACCACCACCGGTATATTTAGCCTATTAGCTATAGTTAGCAAGATATTTGTCTTATTAATAATTTGACTTCCATATTTCATTACCGGAACTAGTCTCTCTTGTATATCAATGACCATTAAAACCACTTCGTCCTTATTCACAAAAAATTTGTCCATTATTTACACCTGGTTCAAAAAACTTGACTGTTTTTATCTCCAGCCAAACCGGCCCCCAGACCAGGTCTTCGCCTCCTTTCCGAACATTTGATTTGCCCTCCGAGGGGCAGGGCGACAGGGGACCTCGGCCCGGGAGTCCCACCCGGAGCCCGAACGAAGAGGTTATCCTCTCCCGTACCCCAGGCTCGCCTTCGGAATGTCTTTCGGCACC
>NZ_FUXM01000014.1 GCF_900167165.1 Carboxydocella sporoproducens DSM 16521
AGCAATGGCGATAGGGCGAATTCGGGAAAATCAGGCAGAGAAGATGCGGAGCCTGGTAGCTTAAAAAGGAGAAGAAAAGCATCTCTAATATGGGCAAAAAGTTACAGGCCGGATGATTAAGAAGTCATTTTAGGGCTAGTGGGATTAGTGCGCCCTTTTTTAGGATTTAAAAAAAGAGAGATACCATTATCCTTGCTAAAGAACTGAATGATAATGTTTAAAAAAAATTATTTATAATATTTTTAGCAATTTTCATTCTGAAAAAGGGTACATCGCAAAAAGCATTTTAAAGAAATAAGATTGACAGCGAATTATTCCTTGAGTAAAATAGGGTTTGTCAGTCGGGGCGTAGCTCAGTTTGGTAGAGCGCCATCTTGGGGTGGTGGAGGTCGCTGGTTCAAGTCCAGTCGCTCCGACCAGTACAGTGAAACCTAACCCGGTAAATTGTTACCGGGCTTTATTTTTTGTCAGCATTAGAACTGGCCTGTAATTTATAGAAAATAATAGATTGAGCGAGATATTTTAATATATTGAAAAACAAAAACGGATAATGAAAAATTTCCAATCTTGCATTATTTTTTTTCTGTAGTGCTATAATATAGCTGTGTGTTAGCACTCGATGTTGATGAGTGCTAACAAAAAATAATACATAAGGAGGGGTAACATATATGCTGAAACCCTTAGGTGATCGGGTTGTTCTGAAACTGATTGAACAAGAACAAAGAACAGAAAGCGGGATTGTGTTGCCGGACACCGCTAAAGAGAAGCCGCAACAGGGAGAAGTGGTGGCTGTTGGCAGTGGTCGGATTTTGGATAACGGCCAGCGAGTAGAACTGGAGGTTAAAGTTGGGGACAAGGTAATCTTCTCCAAATACGCTGGTACTGAAGTCAAAGTTGATGGCGAAGAATACTTGATTGTCAATGAAAGAGATATTCTGGCTATTCTCTAATATTTACGAGGAGGGGATAATCAGATGGCAGCAAAAATGATCGTTTTCAATTCTGATGCCAGAAAAGCTCTGGAAAGAGGCGTGAACACCCTGGCTGATGCTGTAAAAGTCACTCTCGGTCCACGGGGCCGTAATGTGGTGCTGGAACGGAAATTTGGTTCTCCCTTGATCACTAACGATGGCGTAACCATTGCCAAGGAAATCGAATTGAAGGATCCCTTTGAAAACATGGGGGCCCAGCTGGTAAAAGAAGTAGCCAGCAAAACCAATGATGTAGCTGGCGACGGTACTACCACTGCTACCGTATTGGCTCAAGCCATTATCCGGGAAGGGATGAAAAACGTTGCTGCTGGCGCTAACCCTATCCTGTTGAAGCGGGGAATTGAAAAAGCTGTTGATGCCGCTGTTGCAGAAATCAAGAAACTGGCTAAGCCAATTGAAGGCAAGGAAGCCATCGCTCAAGTAGCAACTATTTCTTCTGCTGATGAAGAAATTGGTCGCCTCATCGCTGATGCTATGGAAAAAGTAGGTAAAGACGGAGTTATTACCGTTGAAGAATCCAAGAGCATGGGCACTTCTCTGGAAGTTGTCGAAGGGATGAACTTTGACAGAGGTTACATCTCTGCCTACATGGTAACCGACACAGAGAAAATGGAAGCCGTGCTGGAAGATCCCTATATCCTGATTACCGATAAGAAGATTTCTGCGATTAAGGATATTTTGCCTGTGCTGGAAGCTGTTATCCGTACCGGCAAACCGCTGTTGATTGTGGCTGAGGATATGGAAGGGGAAGCCCTGGCAACGATTGTGGTCAACAAGCTGCGCGGTGTTCTCAACTGTGTAGCTGTTAAGGCTCCTGCTTTTGGCGATCGGCGCAAGGCCATGCTGGAAGATATTGCTATCCTGACTGGTGGCCAGGTGATTTCTGAAGAGCTGGGCCGCAAGCTGGATAGCGTTACCCTGGATATGCTGGGCCGGGCTCGTCAGGTACGGGTCAAGAAGGAAGAAACCATCATTGTTGATGGTGCTGGCTCTGCTGATGCAATCAAAGGCCGGATTGCCCAGATTAAGAAGCAGTATGAAGAGGCTACTTCCGAATATGATAAGGAAAAGCTGCAAGAGCGTCTGGCCAAACTGGCTGGCGGCGTAGCAGTTATCAAAGTCGGTGCTGCTACTGAAACCGAAATGAAGGAGAAGAAACTGCGTATTGAAGATGCTCTCAATGCTACCCGGGCCGCTGTGGAAGAAGGGATCGTTCCTGGTGGCGGTACCTGCTTCATCAATATCATTCCGGCCCTGGATGCTGTTCAGGCAGAAGGGGATGAATACACCGGAGTTCAAATCATCAAGCGGGCTCTGGAGGAACCGCTCCGTCAGATTGCCAATAATGCCGGGGTAGAAGGTTCTGTAGTTGTAGAAAAAGTCAAGGCCAGCGAAGTTGGTATCGGCTTCAACGCTGCTACCCTGGAATACATGGATATGATTGCGGCGGGTATTGTTGACCCGGCAAAGGTTACCAGAAGCGCGTTACAAAATGCTGCTTCCATTTCCGCTCTGTTGCTGACCACTGAAGCTGTAGTTGCGGAAAAGCCGGAGAAAAAGGATACCCCGGCAATGCCTGGCGGCATGGATGATATGATGTAATTAGCTTGACAGCTGAAAAAAACTGTTGATAAAATATATACTAATTAAATAGCTTCTCGCCACTTTTGGTGAGAAGCTTTTTCTTATCATTATTCAGTCTGCAGGTTGGCAGGACGGTAGGTTAGGAGGAGAAAAAATGCGAGTAGGGGTTCTAGGTCC
The DNA here is from genome assembly GCF_900167165.1 of Carboxydocella sporoproducens DSM 16521. NCBI lineage: Bacteria > Bacillati > Bacillota > Clostridia > Eubacteriales > Clostridiales Family XVI. Incertae Sedis > Carboxydocella > Carboxydocella thermautotrophica. The sequence goes on from NZ_FUXM01000014.1 coordinate 2,754, forward strand.
AGAAGGTACATTTTCACAAATGGCTGCCGAACAATACGCCAGGCGCCGGCATCTGAATTTTCAATTCTTTTATTTTCCAGACCTTGCCCGGGTAATGAAAGCTCTGGTACAGGATCAGGTGGAACTGGCGATTGTACCGGTGGAAAATTCCCAGGAAGGTTCTTTATCTACTACCCTGGATTTTCTTTTATGGCAGGATGGAGTGCAAATCCAGGATGAAGAAGTTCTGGCTGTCCGGCACTGGCTCTGGGGTAAGCCTGGCACCAGACTAGACCAAATTTCCGCTGTGCTTTCTCATCATCAGGCCCTGGCCCAATGTCAGGGCTGGCTTAATCGCCGCCTTCCCCAGGCGATTAAGGTGCTAACTACCAGTACCAGTGAAGCCTGTGCGAAAGTGGCAAAATCAGAAGAAAGTCTGGCAGCTATTGCGGCGCCGGTAGCAGGGGCTGCCTATGGTCTGGAAGCACTGGCGGAAGATCTCCAGGATAATAAGAATAACGCTACCCGCTTCCTGGTGCTGGGAAAAGGAAGTCAGAGTTTAAGACCTCAGCCGGGGGAAAAGTGGAAAACTTCCATAGCTTTTGGGACCCCGCATGAACCAGGGGCATTATATCGAGCTCTTGAGCCGTTGGCCAGGCAGGGTTTGAATTTGTGCAAAATTGAGTCCCGGCCGGCCAAGCGCAAACTGGGGGAATATATTTTTCTGGTGGATATTGAAGGCTGTAGTCTGGAACCAGGCCCGGTTTCCCAGGGGCTAATAGAATTAATGGGTCGAGCAGCCTGGGTGAAAATGCTTGGCTGCTATCCGGCTGCTCCAGGGGGTGGAGAAGATGAATGAGCGCCGTCTGGAGGAATTGCGCAGAGAAATTGATAAAGTGGATGAAGCTATCATTGAGTTGCTTGGGCGCAGATTGAAACTGGCCCGGGAGATTGGTCTGATAAAAGGGCACAATCGAAAAATTCGTGACTTGCGCCGGGAGCAGCGGGTGCTGGAACGGGTCAAGTTACAGGCCAGCTTACAGCAGTTTTCCCCGGAAGTGGCAGAAAAAATTTATCGCATACTGATGGACTATTTTGTCAGTCAACAGGAAGAACTGCTGCGTCAGCAGCGACGGCCTTAGGAGGATTAAGATGGCATGGTATCGTACTACCTGTCCGCTCAACTGTTTTGACAGTTGCGGGATACTGGTGGAGATAATTGATGGCAAAATCAATAATTTTAAAGGGGATCCGGCTCATCCTATTACCAGGGGATTTATCTGTAGCAAAGGGCAAAAGGCTATTAAAAGGCATTTTAGCCCGGACCGCCTTTTGTACCCATTAATAAAATCAAAAAAAGGTTTCGAGAAAATCGACTGGGAGTCCGCTCTTGCCCTCTGGGCAGAAAAAATCGAGCAGGCTCAATCCGATTATGGGCCTACTTCTTTGTTGCATATAAATGATTATGGCCACAATGGGCGCCTGAAAAATCTGGAACACAGATTTTTTCGGGCCTTAGGAGGTTATACTGTACCCACTGGTAGTATGTGCTGGGGCAGTGGTTATCAGGCCCAGAAGGAGGATTTTGGAGCCCTTTATTCCCACCCCTGGCTGGATTGCTGCCAGAGTAGACATATTGTGCTCTGGGGTCGGGACCCGGCTTTTACCAACATTCACCTGATTCCGATTTTAAAAGAGGCTCAGCAAGGTGGAGCCAGGATTGTTGTTATTAATCCTGTCAAAACTTTAACTGCCGATCTGGCTGACCTATTACTTCAACCCAGGCCTGGAACCGATGGCGCTCTGGCATTAGGGGCACTCCATGTTTTACTGTCTGAAGGCTGGTATGATGCTGAATTTGTGGCTCAACGCGTTAATGGTTTTGAAGGACTGGCAAAGGTAGCAGTCAACTGGACACCAGAGCGTACCCAGGAAGTAACAGGGGTACCGGCGGAGCTGGTGCGGGAACTGGCTCGTATTTATGGTAGAGGCCGACCGGTAGCCACTTTTTTTGGTTATGGTTTACAGCGTTATGCCAATGGCGGTCAGACGGTTCGCTATATTGATGCTCTCTGTGGTTTGTCTGGCAATATCGGTATCAGTGGTGGAGGGGCTAATTATGCCCATCAGTACTGGCAGGGGTTGCTGAATGACATTAAAGGGGAAAATATCTTTGCAGAAGTGCGGGAGTTTTCCTTCCCTACCCTGGCCCAGGAGATATTATCTGCTCAGCCCCCTATTCAGGTTATATCAGTAGCCAGGACCAATCCGGTTTGCCAGCTGCCCAATACCAGTGAAGTGCTGAGGGCCTGGCGGCAGGTTCCTTTCAAAGTAGTAATGGATTTGCAATTAACCGATACAGCAGAGCAAGCTGACCTGGTTTTACCGGTAGCCGGATTTCTAGAAACGCCTGATGTGATCGCCACTTCCTGGGGGGATTATATCGGCGCAGTGCCGGCTCTTATCTCACCTCCTGATACTGTAAAAGATGAGGTGGAAATCTGGACAGAACTGGCCCGTCGGCTGAACAAACTCTCTGTTTTTGGTGAAAGAACAGCAATGGAGTGGATTCACTGGTTACTGGAGCCACTCCGGCCTTATGGAATTACCTGGGATAAATTGATTTCCGAAGGTGCCTGTATATGTCCGGTTATGCCGCAGGTAGCCTGGGCGGAGCGGAAATTCGCTACCGCAAATGGCAAGATGAATCTGATTAACGAAGAATGGCAATCTCCCCGGTATTATCAGGATCCGGAGGAATTTCCACTGGTCCTGCTTACTCCCCATCCCAAAGGGCAGTTACACTCCCAGTTCTTTCGGGAAAGAGAGGATGCTCAGGAGGCATCTCTGCCACTGGTAGAGATTAATCCTGCTGAAGCCCAAAAACGGTATGTGCGCAATTACGATCAGGTTATTATTGAGACCGGTTATGGTCAACTGGTAGCCAGGGTTTCCCTGACGGAAAGGGTTCCGACCGGTATAGCCCTTTTGCCCGAAGGCTGGTGGCTCAAGGATGGGGGAGGAGTAAACTGGCTTACCCCCGCTTTCGCTCCTGATTTAGGGGGCGGGATTCCTTATTATGATGTAAAATGTGAAATTCGCAAATGGCATATAGATTAGGAATTTATCACTCCCCTGTCTCATATAGCTGTTAACAGAGACAGGGGGGTATTTTTTATGTCCAGAGTTATTGAGCTTTATGAAAAACATTTGAATCCATCCTTAACCCGCTTACAGCGCTTGCTAGGTTTGGATCTGGTAGAAAAGGCAGCCAGGGGCTGTTGGATTTTTACCGAGGATAACCGGGCCTTTCTGGATTTTCTCGGCGGATATGGAGTTTTTTCTCTTGGTCACTGTCATCCCAGGGTAATAGCAGCTGTTAAAGAACAGATGGAGCGTTTGCCGCTGGGAAGCAAAATGTTCTGTCACGAACCAGCAGCTTTATTGGCAGAAAAAATCTGTGCCACTCTTCCGCCGGTCCTGAACAAAGTCTTCTTTTGTAATTCCGGGGCTGAAGCTATTGAGGGAGCTTTGAAAATAGCCCGGCTGGCAACAGGTAGAAAGAAGATTGTGGCGATGCAAAATGGATTTCATGGTAAGACCCTGGGGGCCTTAAGTGTAACCGGGCGGGATATCTACCGGGAGCCCTGTATGCCTTTACTGCCGGAAGTTTACCATATACCATTTAATGACCTGGCCAGAGCCGTTGAGGTCATTGACAGAAAAACAGCGGCGGTAGTGCTGGAGATAGTCCAGGGCGAAGGGGGAATGAGGGTAGCAGACTTCTGGTATTTGCGGGAACTGGCAAGTCACTGTCGGAGCCAGGGAGCCCTTTTAATCATAGATGAGGTACAGACTGGATTGGGAAGAACTGGAACCTTCTGGGCATTTGAGCAGGCTGGTGTCCTGCCGGATTTGATCACCAGTGCCAAAGCCCTGGGGGGTGGGGTATTACCAGCAGGAGCCATTCTGGCCCGGGAAGAAATCTGGCAGATATTTGAGGAAAATCCTTTAATTCATACTTCGACTTTCGGGGGGAATCCTCTGGCCTGTGTTGCAGGGATAGCCACTCTGCAGGTTATTGAAGAAGAAGGACTGGTAGAGAGCGCGGCAGTATTAGGTCAAAGGTTAAAAACAAACTTGTTACAGTTGACAGCAGGATTTGCACAGATCATTAAAGAGGTAAGGGGCTTGGGGCTAATGCTGGGACTGGAGCTGGTAGATGAAGGGTTTGGGGGGTATCTGATCCAGGCCCTGCTCAACAGGGGAGTACTGGTAGGTACTACTTTAAATAACACCAGGGTTATCAGGCTGGAACCGCCATTAATTATATCCAATGAAGAAATTAATCTCTTCTTGCAGATATTGGAGGAAAGCCTCAATGAGGTGGTAAAGGAGGTGGAAGAAGATGCCTAAGATAAGAGTTTCCAAATGGGTGGCTGCTCCTAAAGCTGTTGTTTTTCCATTAGCTGCGGCGATGGAGGATTATCCCAAGTTTATGCGCAATGTAAAAGAAGTTAGGATTATCAACCGGGAGCATAACTATGCCATTTCCGCCTGGAAAACAGAAGTAGATGGCAGAATGATTTGCTGGCTGGAAGAAGATCGTTTTTATCCGGAACAGGGGCAGATTGATTATAAGCTCATCAGTGGGGATTTAAAAAAGTTTGAAGGCAGCTGGGTTATTGAAGACAAAGATGGCGGCTCCCTGGTCAGTCTAACTGTGGATTTTGAACTGGGGGTTCCGGCACTGGCACCATTATTAAACCCTATATTAAGTAAAAAAACAAAAGAAAACTGCTTAGCTATGCTGGAGGGAATAGCCGGATATGTGAACCGGCTCTAGTCCCTCTTTTTTCTGCTTTCTTTTTGTGGTATGATTTAGGGCAAGAAAATGGAATGGAGTGTAATAGGAATGAACAGGATTCTCTATGTGGTACGGCCGGTAGCAGGCGGGATGGCTGAACACATCCGCTCCCTAATTCAAGGGCTAGATACAAAATGGGAGATAGTCCTGGCGGGTCCACCACAGCTAAAAATAGAAGGAAAAACAATTACTTATTTGCCCCTGAAAATCTCCGCCAGCCTTAATCCCTGGGCTGATTGGCCGGCGGTTTATCAACTGCGCCGGTATTTACAGGAGAAAAAATTTGATCTTATCCATGCTCATGGAGCTAAAGCCGGTCTGATCAGTCGGCTGGCAGCGATGGGATCAAAAACACCGGTGCTGATCACGGCCCACAATCTGATACTGGCAGGCTCTGTGAAAGGCTGGAAAGGCATGGTTTATAAAGTGCTGGAGCGTGTTCTGGCTGGCAGGACAACTGCGTATATTGCCGTTTCCCGGGCTATTGCCAGGGAATTAGAGCAGCTTGGCGCCAGGCGGGAGCAAATTCATATAATTTATAACGGTATAGATACCAGTTTTTTTTCCCGGTTTCCTTTCACTCCATCTCAAGCCCGAGCAGCACTGGGTATTTCTCAGGAGGCAAAAATAATTGGTTCGGTAGCGCGGTTTGCTCCTCAAAAAGGATTAAATTATTTTGTTGAAATGGCAGAACTTATGGCCAGAGAAAGGGAAGACTTGTTATTTTTGCTGGTAGGGGACGGGCCATTAAAACCCCAGCTGGAGGAACAAGTAAAAATAAGCGGCTTGTCAAAAAGATTTGTGTTTACAGGACATGTTGAAGATATCCGGCCCTATTTAAGGGCAATCGATGTTTTTGTCTTACCTTCGCTTTCGGAGGGGATGGGAATATCCCTGCTGGAGGCGGCAGCGGCTGGCTTACCGATGGTGGCAACTAACGCTGGCGGGATACCGGAAGTAATTACCGATGGCCGGGAGGGCTGGCTGGTACCGGTGGCAGATAGCAGGGCGCTGGCAGCAAAAGTAGGCTGGGTGCTGGATAATTTAAATCTGGCCCAGCAGATAGCATTAGCAGCTAAACAAAAGATTGAAACTCAGTTTTCACTAGCTGGAATGATAAAGGCAACAGAATCAGTTTATCAAAAAATTATAAGTGAGGGGAAAAGAAATTGAGCAAGCGGATTTGGCTTTTTCTTTTGCTTTGTTTGGGCCTGGTTCTAAATCCGACATTGGCTGTATCTGCGGAGAGGCCCAAAGTGGTGGTATTGATTCTGGATCACCTGAGCCTGCAGGACTGGCAAAGCGAAAATTTGCCCAATCTGCAGAAGCTGATGGCGCAAGGAGCGCTGGGATTGATGAATACTCCGGTGGCCCAGGGTTATCCACGTTCAGCTAACAGCACCATGTTGACAATAGGGGCGGGAACCCGACTGGGTACGGATCTGACTACAGAGCTGGCCCTGGATAGTAATGAAACCTGGCTGAATGAGCGAGCTTTTGATTTGTACCGGCAACGAATGGGCTATCACCCTACGGGACAGATATCCGTATTATCAGTTCCCCAGTTACTGAATTTGGCTGCTAAATTACCTTATCTCAATCAACCGGGAGCCCTGGGAGAAACTATACACCGTCAACAATTGCGGACAGCCTTAATCGGTGATCGGGATCGGGATTTGCCTTTTCGACCGGCGGCTTTATTTGCCATGGATGCAAAAGGGCAAATAGATTTTGGGGCTGTGGGGAGCCGGATTACTACCATTGATCCGGAACGGCCTTTTTCTAAAAAAATTGATGTTGCTAAAACTAAAAAAGTTTTAAAACAAGTTTGGAATGTAGCGGATTTAATCATAATTGACTGGGGGGATTTAGGTCGGCTTGAAGCTGCCAGAAACATGATGCTGCCTGAATGGTGGCAGGCCCAGCGCAAACAAGTACTACAAGAAGCTGATAGCTTCCTTGGTCAATTATATCAGCTGTGTGCAGAAGAAAAAGCTTATTTGCTAATAATAAGTCCTACACCATCAGCCAAGGCCCTGGAAGAAGACCGGACAGCTGCCCCTTTGCTGCTAGTTGGGCCGGGGATAAAGCAGGGCTGGCTTTTCAGCCCTACAACCAAGCGCGAGGGGCTGGTAGCCAATATAGATGTGGCTCCTGCTATTTTACAACTCTTGCATCTGGACAAGCCGGAAGTGATGCTGGGACAGGCTTTTAAAGCAACAGGCAATGGCAAGAAGCCGGAGGATTTAATCCGGCAGGAGGAAAGGATGGTTGCGGTGTTCCAGGCTCGGCCGCCCCTGGCCCGTGGCTATGCCTTCTGGGAACTGGTTGTTTTGTTGCTAGCACTGGTTTCGGTATTTTTGCATCGGCCACGTCCTAAAACGATGGGGCAAATTCTGCTGGCCTTTGCGGCGGTTCCGGCTGTTTTTCTCCTCTTACCTCTGTTACCGGTCCAGAGTCTTCCGGTTTTATTAGGTGTTACTATTCTGGCCACCTTTGTCTTAACTGTGGTTTTGTTGCCCCTGCGCAAAGTCCATATCTTGTTACCTTTTGCTATGCTTTTTCTATTTACCGTTTCTGTGATTGTAATCGATACTGTCATGGGTAATCCGCTGATGAAACAGAGTGTGCTGGGGTATGACTTTCTGGTAGGTGCCCGTTATTATGGGATTGGCAACGAGTATGAAGGTGTAATTTTGGGGGCAAGCATAGTTGGGGTTGCTATTCTGGCCGAAATCTGGTCAAAACAGCAGCGACTACTGGGCTGGGTGATTGCAGTTGTTTTTGCTGGTATAACGTATTTACTGGCAGCTCCCGGCCTGGGTAGTGATGTGGGTGGAGCTATTGCAGCCGTAGGGGGCTTCATCTGGACCTGGTTACTCTTACAGGGCAAGCAGATAAGATGGCGGCAAATATTCGGTATTGGTCTGGCTACCATCTTGCTTCTAGTCCTGTTCTTTTACTGGGACTGGCAGCGGCCCCCGGAATTGCAGACGCATATGGGGCGAACGATGGCTCTTGTTGTTGACCAGGGCTGGAAGGCCCTCTTTGATATATTCCAGCGCAAACTGGCCATGAATTATAAATTGATCGTTGGCGTCACAGTCTGGGCCCGGGTCTTTTTAGGGGCACTCCTGGTTCTGACCATTCTATTTTATCGGCCGGTTGGGGTGATGAAGAGAATCAGGCAGACATACCCTGTATTGTTCCGCGGTTTAAGCGGGGCGATGGTAGCGGTGCTGCTGGTACTGATAGTAAATGATTCCGGGATCGTTGCAGCCGCTACGGCCATGATTTATTTGTCATCACCCTTACTTTATCTAGTGCTAAATGAACTAAATGGGAGGCGGGGGTTATGAAAAAGTATGGAAAAATCAGGTTGACAAATGGTAAAGTGAGTTATGCTGTCTGGTTAAAGGATGGGCAGATCGGATTGTTGTCTGAACCGCCCTGGGTCAATGACAACAAGATAATCGAGGTAATACCGGATACAGGAGATATCCATTTGCTGGCTCCCTGTAACCCGAGCAAAATCATTTGTGTTGGGCTTAATTATCGCCAGCATGCAGCTGAGCTGGATATGCAATTACCGCCGGAGCCTGTTATTTTCTTAAAACCGCCGTCAGCAGTGATTGGACCTGGTGATATTATACGATATCCTGAACAAAGTCAACGGGTAGATTATGAGGGGGAACTGGCAGTAGTTATCGGGCATGAGTGTAAGAAAATCGATACTAAAGCCGCCTCCCGGTATATTTTTGGTTACACCTGTGCTAATGATGTTACCGCCAGAGATTTACAACAAAAAGACGGCCAGTGGACCCGGGCCAAGTCTTTCGACACATTTTTGCCCTTAGGACCGTATATTATAAAGGATATCGACTGGCGGGACCGTACCATCAGGACAACCCTGAATGGACAGATTAAACAGGAAGCGAAAACGGATATGTTAATTCATAGCGTTGAAGCCCTGGTGTCATACGTATCACAGGTTATGACTCTTTATCCCGGGGATGTAATCCTGACCGGTACTCCTGAGGGGGTAGGGCCGATGCTGAGGGGGGATGAGGTTTCAGTAGAGATAGAAGGGCTTGGTATATTAATAAACAAAGTTGAATAAAAAATTTTTATTGACATCCGGGGAAAATGTGCTATTATTTAATTTGATTGGATTCCGAAAAGCGCCTGGAGGTGGGATCGGTTTCCAAAAAAATGTTTAAAGGAGGATGAGATGTTAAATGAACGCTTTGGGTCGTCACATCTTGGCTGAAATTTATGGATGCAAATTTGATATTCTGAACGATGTAAAGAAAGTTGAGCAAATTATGGTTCAAGCTGCTCTTGAAGCAGGTGCCGAAGTACGGGAGTTTGTGTTCCATAAATTCAGCCCCCAGGGTGTTAGTGGAGTTGTTGTGATTTCTGAATCCCATTTAGCCATTCATACCTGGCCTGAACTGGGGTATGCGGCAGTAGATGTCTTTACCTGCGGAGAAAAAGTTGATCCCTGGGATGCTTGCAATTATCTGGCTGAGCAATTCGGCGCAGAGCAAGTGGAAGCCAAAGAAACCAAACGAGGGATCATCGATTCCATTCTTCCGCAGAAGGCCGCTGCCAATCTGTAGGAGGGATATTTATTAGTACTGACCGACGACGTCAAAAAGGTTAGTATAAGCCTTGACAGCCTGGAAGAGGTTGCAAGGCTTATATTTTTTTGCTTTTCTGTTTTCAAAAAAGAGGAATTATTCTGACAATGTAGAATTACTTTTTTGATAGAGATGGGAGGGGAGAAGATGGATAAACTGATTCAGGTCGCAAGACAGTGTTATCAATGTGGAAAATGCAGTGCGGGCTGTCCGGTTCAATTTGCCATGGACATACCACCCAACCAGGTTATGCGTTTGTTGCAGAGAGGCCTGGTGGATGAAGTTCTCACTGCCAAATCCATCTGGGTTTGTGCCAGCTGTAATACCTGTACCACCCGTTGTTTGCGGGGCATTGATATCGCTGCCACCATGGATGAATTGAGGAGGCTATCATTAAAAAGAGGTATGGCAAATCGGTTTGGGCGCAATGCCAATATATTCCACGATGTCTTTCTGGGCTCAGTACGGCGTTTTGGCAGGTTGTATGAACTGGGGCTGGCCATCCAGCTAAATTTAAAAACAGGCAACCTGTTTAAGGATGCCCAATACGGCTGGCCTATGTTCAGTAAAGGAAAACTGAAACTTTTCCCTGAATCGATCAATGGTCTGAACCAGATCAATAAAATCTATCAGGCTGCACGCGAGATGGGAGATGATATCTAATGGCCAATTATGCATACTATCCTGGTTGCAGCTTACACGCGACTGCCAGGGATTTTGACCTTTCCACAAAAGCTGTGGCTCAAAAACTGAATATGAGGTTAATCGACATTCCCGACTGGAATTGCTGTGGAGCTTCATCTGCTCATAATAGAGGTCATTTTCTGGCAGCAGCTATTCCAGGCCGGAATCTTTTTCTAGCTCAAAAAGTGGCTGGGGATATTGTTGTCCCTTGTGCTGCCTGTTATCAGCGGTTGCAGACGGCCAGACATGAGCTACAGCATTCTGAAAAGGCAAGAGAAAAAATGGAAGAAATTATGGGCTATTCCTATGATCCGACCATCAAAGTAAAAAATATAATCGAGGCTGTGAGTGAAAATATTGAGAAAGGTCAGTTAGTCCGCAATCTGGCCGGATTGAAGGTTGTTTGCTATTACGGCTGTTTGCTGGTAAAACCCCCTGGTATCACAGGATATGATCATCCGGAAAATCCAATGTCTATGGATAACATACTGGCTTCAATCGGTGCCCAGGTTCTGCCTTACCCTTATAAAACAGAATGCTGCGGCGGTTCACTGCCTTTTTATCAGGAAGGGGTACACGAAAAGTTAATTTATGATATTCTCCGTATTGCCTGGGATGCGGGGGCAGAGGCGATTGTTACCGCATGCCCTCTCTGTATGTCGAACCTGGATATGCGGCAAAAGGAAAGCAAAAAATATGGTGATTTACCGGACATTCCAGTATTTTATTTAACCGAGCTAGTAGGGCTGGCTCTGGGTTGTAAAAGCAATGAGCTCGGACTGGAAAAGCATTTTATAGATCCACTGCCTTTGTTGCAAAGATACAACTTACTTGCATAGCACCTTTAAGAAAGGTTATAATATACGCAAACATTACAAAAGCCCGTTGCAGGGCTTTTTCCTTTGTTTTTAGATTCCTGCCTTCAGGCAGGAAAAGTGGATTTGGCCACGAATATATTAAAGGTTACAAATTTTACTGAGGAGGTTTGTCGATGGCCGCTGAGGTACTGGAAGCTGTTGCAGGTGATTTAGAAGAGGTGGAAAAGATTATTGGACGATATCTTAAGGTTCGTTCCGGCCATCTAACTGATTTTGCCCACCTGGAAGCCGATGGGTATGAACGCTGGCTCCGGCCTGCAGCGGTTTTGTTGATAAGCCGTATTTTCGGGTATAAAGGGCAGAAAGCTCCCGCTTTGGCAGCAGTTGTTCAATTGATTTATCTGGCAGCAAGGATTCATCGACAGGTACCTGATACTCATCCTGCGGGAGAGGAGATAGATCCCCGGGATGGTACCCAGCTGCCGGTTTTAGTAGGGGACTACCTCTATGGACGCTTTTTTACTACCCTTTGTGAGGCTGATTTGCTGGAATTTCTAGGGCCGTTGGCAGACATTATTCGGAAAATAAACGAGGCGGCTGTGCTTCGATTACAGGGCCACCAGCTGGACTGGCCGGAAGAAGAAAAGGAGCTACTGGCCGGGGGCTGCCGACTGGCATCCAGGCTGGCCCGGGTTGATTCCAGCCGGGAAGAGGAAGCCTATCAGCTGGGGTTGGCTCTGGCCCGAAAAGATGAGTGGCAGGCTCTTAAGATTATTGCCAGCTGGCCGGAGTGCCAGGAAAAACAGGATTTAACCTGGTTGATCAACTGGTATTGTAATGCAGAAAACCAATTATTGATGGAAAGGAGATAATCAATGGGTTATCGGGATTTGCGACATTTCATTGAGGCATTAGAACAAAAAGGCTGGCTAAAGAGGATTACCACAGAAGTGGATCCCATTCTGGAAATTACCGAAATTACAGATCGAGTTTCTAAAGCCTATGGACCTGCTCTTTTGTTTGAAAATGTCAAAGGTTCGGACATGCCGGTTCTGATTAATGCTTTCGGAACTTTTGAAAGAATGAACCTGGCTTTAGAAGTAAACAATCTGGATGAAATAGGACAGGAAATTCTTACTTTTTTGCAACCGCCGGAAGTTCCAACTAGCTTTTTCGACAAATTGAAAGCATTGCCGAAAGTTGCTCAAATCGCGAATTTTATGCCTAAAATTGTTAAGACTGGTCCGGTTAAAGAAGTGATTCTTAAAGGGGACGAAATCGATATTACCAAATTCCCCATTCTCAAATGCTGGCCGGGGGATGGGGGGCGGTTTATTACTTTGCCCCTCGTCTTCACCAAAGATCCGGAAACAGGGAAACGCAATGTAGGCATGTACCGGATGCAAGTATATGACGGTCGGACTACCGGTATGCACTGGCATCTACATAAGCATGGTGCTGAGCATTATCGGGCCCACAAGCGCCGTGGGGATCGGAAAATGGAAGTAGCAGTGGCACTGGGGGCTGACCCGGCTACTATTTATGCTGCTACCGCTCCGCTGCCAGCCGGGGTGGATGAGATGTTTTTTGCCGGGTTCCTGCGTAAAGAGCCAGTAGAACTGGTGAAATGCGAAACCGTTGACCTGGAAGTACCTGCCCTTGCTGAAATTGTGCTGGAAGGTTATGTTGATCTGGATGAATTGCGCTGGGAAGGACCCTTTGGGGATCATACCGGTTACTATTCTCTGGCTGACTATTATCCGGTCTTCCATATTAATTGTGTTACAATGAGAAAGAAACCCATTTATCCTACTACTATCGTTGGTAAACCACCGATGGAAGATTGTTATCTGGGGAAAGCAACAGAAAGAATCTTTTTGCCCCTCTTGAAACTTCAGTTGCCGGAAATAGTGGATATGAACTTGCCTTTAGAAGGGGTTTTCCATAACTGTGCCATTGTTTCCATTCGCAAAAGCTATCCTGGCCATGCCAAAAAGGTAATGCATGCTCTCTGGGGCATGGGACAAATGATGTTTACCAAACTCATAATCGTTGTGGATGAACATGTTAACCCACACAATGTTTCCGAAGTCATGTGGAAGGTTTTCAATAATATCGATGCCAAAAGGGATGTAGTAATGGTCGAAGGACCCCTTGATATCCTGGACCACGCTTCGCCTCTTCCAAATTACGGAACTAAAATGGGGATCGATGCAACCAAGAAGTGGCCCAGTGAAGGTCATACCAGGGAATGGCCGGATGATATTGAAATGAGCCCGGAAATCAAGGAACTGGTCGACAGGAAGTGGAAGAGTTATGGCATCGACTAATCTGATGGCTAAAGTAAAAATTTTTGCTGAAATGATTAAATTTGAACATACTATTTTCGCTTTACCCTTTGCCTATCTAGGAGCCTTTCTGGCAGTCGGTGGAGCACCGACCTTGAGTCAGTTTCTCTGGATAACCCTGGCCATGGTCGGTGCCCGCACCGCCGCCATGTCTTTAAACCGTATCATAGATCGACACATAGATGCCCGTAATCCCCGCACAGCTACCCGGGCGATTCCCAGAGGTCTGTTATCGGTTGGTGAAGTCTGGGTTTATACGCTCCTTTCTTTTTTGCTAATGGGGTACGCTGCAGCTCAGCTGAATGAGTTGTGTTTTAAGCTTATGCCGATTGCTATTTTCTTTCTGGTCATTTATTCTTATACGAAACGGTTTACCTGGCTTTGTCATTTGGTACTGGGTATAGCCATTGGCCTGGCACCGCTGGGAGCCTGGGTTGCTATTAGAGCTGCTATTGAGTTACCAGGGGTTGTACTTGGCCTGGCGGTTGCCACCTGGATCGCTGGTTTTGATATTATCTACGCCTGTCAGGATTATGAATTTGACCGTACCCATGGCATTTACTCCATTCCTGCCCGGTTTGGCCTTGCTAAAGCGCTGTTAGTCGCCCGTGTCATGCATGCTTTAACGGTTGTATTGCTGGTGTTGACCGGGGTACTGGTGGCAGCAGGATGGATATATTACTTGGGGGTACTTATTACTGTTGGCATACTAATTAAGGAACACTCTCTGGTATCTCCCCGGGATCTTTCTAAACTGGATATCGCTTTTTTCAATATGAATGGTATTATCGCTGTTCTAATGTTTGTTTTTACTTTACTGGACCTGTTTCTCAGGTAAGGAGGATTTTATGGGCTCATTCGTAGTCGCAATTACGGGGGCCAGTGGAGCTCCTTATGGGGTAAGGTTGCTCCAGGCTTTGGCTGAACTGGGCTGGGATGTGGATTTGACTATTACCGGTCCGGGTTTTCTGGTACTACAAGATGAACTGGGCTGGCAGCTAGATGCTGACAGTCCCCAGCTCGAGGGAGCAATAAAGGCATATTTAAACTGGCCTCAAAGCAGGCGTCTTACCTACTATCACTGGCAGGATATCAGTGGTCGCCTGGCCAGTGGTTCATATCGTACCCAGGGCATGATTATCATCCCCTGTACCATGTCCACCTTGTCAGGAATTGCTACTGGCCGTTCCAGCAATCTGGTAGAACGGGCGGCAGATGTAATGTTAAAGGAAGGAAGACCACTGGTATTAGTGCCAAGGGAGACGCCATTGAATCAAATTCATCTGGAAAATATGCTGAAATTGTCCCAAATGGGAGTGAAAATAGTACCGGCAATGCCAGCTTTTTATCAACGCCCACAGACAATTGATGATATGGTGAATTTTGTGGTCGGACGTGTGCTGGATATTCTGGGAATAGAACATCAGCTGTACAGACGCTGGTCTGGACAAATTGGAGGGGAAACTGATGCAGGAATTGTTTCGTGATAGTGACCTCTATGATATCGTTGAAAAAGTAGTAAAAGGAGAAAGATTAAGCCGGGAAGATGGGATACGGCTTTATCAATCGAATGACCTGTTAACCATTGGCTACATGGCTGACCTGGTCAGGAAAAGGAAAAATGGTAACAGGGCCTATTTTATTGTCAACCGTCATATTAATCACACCAATATCTGCAAAGTACGTTGCAAATTCTGTGCCTTTGGCAGAGACAAGGATGATCCTAAAGCCTACTTACTGCCCCTGGAGGTTATTGAGGCTAAAGCCAGGGAAGTAGTAGACATGGGAGTAACTGAGGTCCATATTGTTGGCGGTTGCCATCCCGATCTGCGTCTGGAGTATGCCGAAGAAATGTTGCGGAGAGTGCACCGGATTTTACCGGGTGTTCATCTTCAGGCTTTTACCGCCGTTGAAATTGACCATTTTGCTGAACAGGAAGGGATAACGGTTGAAGAGGTCCTGCGTCGCCTGCAGGCGGCTGGACTGGGCTCTTTGCCTGGAGGTGGAGCGGAAATCTTTTCTCCCAGGGTTAGAGAAAAGGTTTGTGAGAAAAAAATCAGTGGGGAACGCTGGCTAGAAGTCCATGCTACCGCCCATAAAATTGGGATGAGGTCAAATGCTACTATGCTCTATGGCCACATCGAAACCATTGAAGAACGGGTAGATC
Source organism: Carboxydocella sporoproducens DSM 16521 (assembly GCF_900167165.1). Classification (NCBI taxonomy): domain Bacteria; kingdom Bacillati; phylum Bacillota; class Clostridia; order Eubacteriales; family Clostridiales Family XVI. Incertae Sedis; genus Carboxydocella; species Carboxydocella thermautotrophica. Next base: position 18,260 of record NZ_FUXM01000014.1, read on the forward strand.
ATATGCTGCGCCTGCGGGAAGTTCAAGACCAAACCGGCGGTTTCATGACCTTTATTCCCCTGGCTTTTCATCCCAAACATACTCAGATGGAAAATGTTATTACTACCCGTACCACCGGTTTTGATGACCTTAAAACACTGGCTATCGGCCGGTTATTGCTGGATAACTTTGACCATATCAAGGCTTTCTGGATTATGATCGGCCCGAAAGTTGCCCAGGTTTCACTGGCCTTTGGTGTGGACGATTTGGATGGAACTGTGGTAGAAGAAAGAATTACTCATGATGCAGGAGCGGATACCAGTCAGTCCATGACACGGGCGGAAATAGTCAAGTTGATCAGGGATGCCGGCTTTGTTCCGGTGGAAAGAGATACGCTCTATAATGTAGTCAGGGAGGGTTAAGGTTGGCCAGTTTGCGTTTGGGGCAGGTGGATTTTATCAATTGCCTGCCTGTCTATACGGCAATAAACCAGGAGATTATTACCCTGGAGGCGGAAATCGTTCCCGGCCCACCGGCCCAGTTGAATCGCATGTTTTTGCAGGGAGAACTGGATGTTACACCCATTTCATCCATTGAATATGCCCGGCATGCTGACCAGTGTCTGGTTTTACCTGATCTATCCATTGGGGCGGATGGGGAAGTAATGAGCTTATTGCTTTTTTCCCGGATACCTGTTACTGAACTTGATCACAAAGTCATCGCCTTGCCTAACACATCAGCTACTACGATAGCCTTATTAAAAATATTACTGGAGCACTATTACCATATCAGCTGTGACTTCGTCACCATGGAACCGGATTTAACAGCTATGTTATCCCGGGCCGAGGCGGCTCTGTTAATTGGCGACATCGCCATGATTGAACAGCTAAAAGTGAACAGCGGCTATTATGAGGGCATAATAGTTACCGATGTTGGAGCTGTTTGGAAAGAGATGACCGGGGAAAGTATGGTGTATGCTGTCTGGGTGGTAAAAAAGGATTTTGCTGGAGAACACCCCCAGGAAATTGCCCGGCTGGCCAGTGCCCTGCAGGCTAGCTTGCGCTGGGGGCGGGAGCATGAAGACCAGCTGATTGCCCTGGCCCAGGACCGCAGTCCCTGGTTTACTGAAGACTATCTGAGAAGGTATTTTCATACCATCACCCATTCTTTAACAGAGAAAGATATTAGGGCAATGAATGCCTTCTTTGATTATGCTTATAAAACAGGGATACTGGAAGAAAGAGTGAAAATAGAGATCTGGAGGGAAAAAGATGGGCGTTGAACCGATTTTAAAAAAGGCATTGGACGGTGAACGCCTGTCTATGACTGAAGGCGTTGCCTTACTCCAATCCAACGATCTGGTGGCGATTGGCCAGGTTGCTCATCAGATCCGTTTACGCAAACACCCAGAAAACCTGGTGACTTTTGTAATTGATCGTAACATCAATTATACTAATATTTGTAAAGTAAAATGCCGTTTTTGCGCCTTTTACCGTTCGGAAGATGATGCTGATGCTTATGTTTTGTCCTATGAAGAAATCTACCGCAAAATTGAGGAAACACTAGCTGTTGGTGGTACGCAAATTTTGATGCAGGGCGGTATTAACCCCAGTTTGCCTTTTGAATGGTACCTGGATTTGCTCAAAGGCATAAAGGAACGATATAATGTGCATATCCACTCTTTTTCGCCTCCGGAAATCGTACATCTGGCTGAAATCAGTGGGCTGAGTCTAAAGGAAACGATTGCTGCTTTACGGGAGGCTGGCCTGGATTCCATTCCTGGCGGTGGAGCTGAGATTCTGGACAACCGGGTCAGACATTATATCAGTCCCAGAAAAATTACCTGGGAGCAATGGATGGAAGTGATGATTATTGCCCATCAGCTGGGCATGAAAACAACAGCGACTATGATGTTTGGCAGTGTGGAAAGTCCTGAAGAGCGGGTGGCCCATATGGTACGGTTGCGGGAGGTTCAGGACCAAACCGGCGGTTTTACGGCTTTTATACCCTGGAGTTTTCAACCTCTCAATACCGAACTGGGAGGCACTACCGCTGGTGGTTTTGAGTATTTGAAAACCCTGGCAGTCAGTCGTATAATGCTGGATAATTTCCCTAATATCCAGGCTTCCTGGGTAACCCAGGGGTCCAAAATGGCGCAAATTTCCTTGCGCTTTGGAGCCAATGATTTCGGAGGCACCATGCTGGAGGAAAATGTGGTCAGAGCGGCAGGAGTAACCAACAGAGTGCCGATGGACGAGATAATAAGATGCATTAAGGATGCAGGTCATCGTCCTGCCCAGAGAGATACCTTATATCGCATTATCCGCTACTTTGATTAAGGCAAGGAGGGGCAAACATGTTTGGATTTGTAATTGGCTGGCAGGAAGCAATAATTATTCTGGTGATTGTTCTGATCATTTTTGGGCCCGGTAAGTTGCCCAGTATCGGCAAGGCACTGGGAGAAACTGTGCGCAATTTCAGAAAAAGCGCCAGTGAAACAGATACAGACAATGGCACCGAGAAAAAGGAACAATAGGGGTGAGCCCCATGTCTGAAAAGGAAATGTCCCTGCTGGGCCATTTAGAGGAGTTACGCTGGGTTATTATCAAGAGCCTTCTCTCTCTAATTCCTGGTTTTGCTATTGGTTGGTATTACCGGGAAACTATTATGCAAATTCTTTTAAAACCACTACTGGATATTAATCCGAATTTTAAACCGATTGTTCTGAAACCGACAGATGTTTTTTTCGTCTATGTCAAGATTGCTTTTGTAACTGGGATCGTTCTGGCCAGCCCTTATATTATCTATCAGATCTGGTCGTTTATTGAACCAGCTCTGAAGCCTCATGAGAAAAAGATCGTAGGCAGAATTCTTCCTGCGGCCGTACTGCTCTTTTTCACCGGCCTGATTTTTGCTTATTTTACTGTATTTAAAATCGGTACAGTATTTTTCTGGGGTTTTGGTGGGGAAGCAGTTGCACCTATGTATGGTATGCAGGAATACTGGAATTTCACATTGGCATTCCTCTTGCCCTTTGGCCTGGTGTTCGAGCTGCCGATAGTGGTGTCTATTTTGGCCAAACTGGGATTAGTTACTCCGGAATTTCTAAAAAAGAACAGAAAATTTGCCATTTTGCTGATTTTTGTTATTGCTGCTTTTTTAACTCCCGGTCCGGATATTATCTCCCAGCTTTTGATGGCAGCGCCAATGATTATCCTCTATGAAATCAGCATCTGGTTGGCCCGGATCGTAAAACCGATAAATCGTTTTGAGGAAGAAGAAGTGCAATAAGCCCTGAGCTTATTGCGCTTTTCACTAATATTCCAGGAAAGGAGTTTAACTCCGATGTCTGTAAATGAAAAAATGCGGCATTTGCCGGCAGTAGAAAAAGTTATGCAGGCAATTAAACCGGCGGTCAAAGCAAGATTTCCGCGGGAAATTCTGGTAAAAAAAATTCAGGCGGTGATAGAGGCCTATCGCCAGCGAATCAGGAATGAGGAATTAAAAGCGGTACCGGCGATAAGGGAGATCTGCGCTGAGGTGGAAAAGGCCCTATTACGTCTATCCACCCCGCAACTAAAACCGGTAGTAAATGCTACCGGGGTTGTTTTGCATACCAATTTAGGCAGAGCTCCTCTGTCTGACCGGGCAGTGGCGGCAGTGACAGCTGTGGCTCGGGGGTATTGTAATCTGGAAATGGATTTGTCCACCGGGAAACGGGGTTCCCGTTACAGTCATGTTGAGGAGCTGCTCTGTCAGATTACCGGGGCGGAAGCGGCACTGGTTGTCAATAATAATGCAGCTGCAGTTTTGCTGGCTTTATCCGTTCTCGGGGCAGGCAAGGAAGTGATTATTTCCCGCAGTCAACTTGTAGAAATCGGCGGTTCATTTCGTGTTCCTGAGGTAATGGCCCAGTCAGGTTGTATTTTAAAAGAAGTGGGGGCTACCAATAAAACTAAGCTCAGTGATTATGAACAAGCTATAGGTCCTAATACGGGCTTGTTATTGAAAGTACACACCAGTAATTACCGGATAGTAGGTTTCACTCAGGAAGTTGGCCTGGCTGATTTGGTAGAACTGGGTAAACGTTATCAATTGCCGGTAATGGAGGATCTGGGATCCGGATTTTTGGTAGACCTGGCTGCTAGAGGTATCGGTGATGAGCCTACTGTTCAGGCATCAATTGCCGCCGGGGCGGATGTCGTCACTTTTTCAGGGGACAAGCTTTTAGGAGGACCGCAGGCTGGTATTATCGTCGGCAAGAAAAGTCTTCTGGACAAAATGAAAAAACATCCTTTAAACCGGGCTTTGCGAATCGATAAAATGACTGTTGCTGCCCTGCAGGCAACATTGCTGGCTTATCTTGAGCCGGAAGGAGTATGGCAGGAAATACCTACTTTGCGCCTGCTGACCTTAACTGCTGACCAGATACAGGACAGAGCAGAAAGTCTGGCAACTTCTCTTCGTACTGTATTGCATGATAAGGCTGAGGTTCAGGTAGTAGCTGAGGTCAGTGAGGTAGGAGGAGGCGCAATGCCCTTAACTAGTTTGCCTACTTATGCAGTCAGAATAAAGTTTGTACAACGAGACTGTCAACTGATGGCAGAGCGTTTGCGGCAACAGGATAGGCCGATATTGGTACGTATCAAGGATGAGGGGATACTGCTGGATTTGCGCACTGTTTTACCTGGAGAGGAAAAGATGATTTTATCAGCTTTTACCAGTTTGATGGAGGGAGAGAGCCGATGAAGCGGGTTATTATCGGCACTGCTGGCCATGTTGACCATGGCAAAACTACCCTGGTCAAGGCCCTAACCGGGCATGATACTGACCGGCTGAAAGAGGAAAAAGTACGGGGCATTTCGATTGAACTGGGATTTGCTCCTTTTACCTTACCTTCTGGACAAAGAATCGGCCTGGTGGATGTACCGGGCCATGAGCGCTTTATTAAGAATATGTTAGCCGGAGTTGGTGGCATTGACCTGGTAATGCTGGTTATCGCTGCCGATGAAGGAATTATGCCGCAAACCAGAGAACACCTGGATATTATTAATTTACTTCAGGTTAAGGGCGGCGTTGTGGTGATAACCAAGGCGGACCTGGTAGAAACTGAATGGCTGGATCTTATCCGCGAAGAGGTAGAAGGAGTTTTAAAAGATTCAGTGTTAGCTGGCGCCCCGGTTATTGCTGTTTCAGCAATGACTGGACAGGGAATTCCCGAGTTAATTGCTGTTCTTGAAAAACTGGTTAGTGATATTGAGGAGAGACCTGCGACCGGCCAGGCGCGTTTGCCGATTGACCGGGTCTTTACGATAACAGGCTTTGGCACTGTGGTTACCGGGACTCTGATTAGTGGCCGCCTTCAGATGGGACAGGAAGTTGTACTGTTACCTTCTGGCAAACAAAGTCGAATTCGCAGTTTACAGGTGCATGGTAAAAGGGTGGAAGAGGCGAGAGCGGGCCAGAGAGTAGCCGTTAATTTGCACGGCCTGGAAATAAACGAGGTGGATAAAGGAGAAGTTTTAACCGTTCCTGGCGCCTTCGTCCCCACTTATCGTCTGGATGTGGAACTGGAAGTATTGCCGACTGTTGAAAAGGCATTACAACATGGTCAAAGATTGCGTTTCTATCTTGGAACCAGTGAGGTTTTTTGCCGTTTGCGCTTACTGGATCGAGAAGAATTGGAAGCTGGAACCAGAGCCCCGGTACAGCTTGTACTAGAACAACCTGTGGTAGCAGCCAAAAGAGACCGGTTTATAGTACGTACTTACAGTCCAATGCATACTGTGGCGGGAGGTCAGATTATCGACGCCCATCCACCCCGTCACAGGAGATACCAGGAAGGACTAAACGAGCAATTGCTGCAAAAACTTAAAGGAGAGCCGGATGAACTATTGTTGAATGTAATGAAATCCACTTCATCCGCCCTGCTTACGTGGGAGGAACTGATTAAAAAGGCACAGCTCTCACAAGAGGAGGGCCAGGCTGCTCAACAAGTTCTTCTAGGCAGAGGAGATGCTCTGGAAATCAGTGTGGAAAAGCAAAAGTATGGAATAGCCCGGGACATTTATCTACTATGGTTGGATACGGTCAAACAGATTTTACAAAAATATCATCAACAGTATCCGCTGCGGCGCGGTTTTTCTAAAGAAGAACTAAGGGGTAAACTGAATCTAAATTTAAGCAACAAAGAGTTTACTGCTTTGCTAAATATGTGGCAGCAGGATGGGGAGCTGCAAATCTTAGAACAAGATGTCGCCTTAAAAGATTTTCAACCAGAAGCAAAGGGTAAATTAGCCGAGGCAGTAGCCCAGGCAGAAACAGCTTTTCTGAAAGGAAAATTTCAGCCTCCGTCCTGGGCTGAAGTGGCGGAGAAATTACCAGTTTCACCCCAGCAGCAGGAGGAAGTGCTACTGTTTTTACAACAACAAGGCAGACTGATAAAAATAAGTGACGATTTATATTTTCACAGCCGGGCCCTAAAGGAAGCAAAGGATATTTTACTGGAACTTCTGGAAAAACATCAGGAAATAACACTGGCCCAGTTTCGGGATGCTTTGAACTCATCGCGCAAATACATGGTTCCCTTAATGGAGTATTTTGATCGGCAGCGAGTGACCAGGAGAATTGGGGATTTGAGGGTGAAATTTTAATGAACTTACGACAACTTGAGACCTTTTGTCTGGTGGTTGAACTGGGGTCATTCACTAGAGCTGCCCGGGTTCTGCATATGACCCAGCCGGCGGTTAGCTTGCAAATCAAAAATCTGGAAGAAGAACTGGGGCTGCCCTTGATCGAGCGCGGAGAAAAACAGCTAATTATTACAGACGGCGGTCATTTGCTTTACCGACAGGCCAAACGCATTCTCAGTGAATGGAATATTTTACAGGATGGGCTGGAGCAACTGAAAGCTTCCCAGACCGGTACAATCCGGCTGGCAGCTTCTACTATTCCCGGGGAGTATTTATTGCCTGTATTGCTGGCTACTTTTCGCAATCACATTCCAGGAGTGTCCCTGGGGCTTAATATTACGGATAGTGAAGCAGTAGGACAGCTTTTACTGGAGCGGGCTGTGCATTTAGGGGTGACAGGTGTAGCTTTGAAAGATCCTTTGCTAGAATGTCAGCCCTGGCGGTCAGATGAGATTTTGCTAATCGTAGGGCCTGAACACCCCTGGTTTGGGGTGCAGGAAATTGAGCCAGGGCGTTTGTGGGAATCTCCCTGGATTTTACGTGAACAGGGGTCTGGAACCAGAAAGGTTGTGGAAACCAGATTACAAACTTTAAATATTGAGTTATCCCAGTTGCTGGTTTTGATGGAATTAGGATCCAGCCGGGCAGTAGTGACTGCTGTTGCTTCCGGTTTAGGTGCAGGCTGGGTAAGCAATTTAGCAGTTGCCGATATGCTTGCTGAAGGGAAAATTGCAGCTGTACGGGTCAAAGGTCTGGACTTGAGCCGCACCTTCTATCTATTGCGCCACCGGCAGGTGTTTCTTCCGCCAATTGCCCAAAAGTTTTATGAGTTCTTGTTAAAACAGGTTTAGCATGAAACACCTCCTGCTTTGCCAAACTAAAAACAAAAGCTGCAGGAGGGTTAGGGATGAAAGTTCAAGGAATTGCCAAAGCGATAGTGGATAAGCTTCTGGAAACCAGTAACCGTCTGGGCCAGGGCCGCAATTGTGGTGTGTTCGGTCTGGTCAATGAACAGGGTATTATCGATTGTATCACTCCCCTGGTTGAGGGGGGGATTTCAGGTTTGCCCCTGCGCCAGCTTTTAAAATACATCTGTAACATGGAAGGCAGACCTGTGATCGAAGGTTTGATGAGTTTGCCAGACAACGCCGTCTTCATTATTACACGGCCAGGGAAAAGCGGCTTGATTACTGATGTCAGTGGGATTAATTTTTTTGGCTGTTCTGTTGTGGCAATTGGTATTAAACATAAGCGTGTGGCTGGCATCGGTTATATTGATGTCAGGCCAGATTATTTCGACCTGGGAACTAAAGCCGAGCGAGTGGATCTAGATATACTGGCCGCTGATAATATGGATGAGGAGAGAAGAGTATTGCAAGCCAGTAATGAATTAGCCCAGAGATTTCTCTACCTATCAGAGCCTGTCTCGGTTGTAGAGACAGAGCTAAAACCCTGGCCAGGGCCCTTTTGCCAGCAAAACTGGCAGCTCCAGCGGTTTGAGGTAAATACTATTGCCAAAGAGCTGGCTCAGGAGCTGGTAGTAAAGTCTACAGAGGTGGGACAAGGCCGGGAGGTAGCGGTAATCGGCATTGTGGATGAAAAGGGGCATGTTACCGGCATGGGAAAACCGGTAGTGGGTGGTATGGGCTATATCCCTTCCCGGCTAATTGCTTCCAGCGCTGTGGACATTAGTGGGAGGAGCCTAAAAGAAATTTATGCTAAACTGGTTCCGGAAAATGCCGTTTTTGTGCATACCCATCCTGGTGGAACCGGGGTCATGCATATGGGAGACGCTATGGCTGGACCGGGGACCTGGGGTAGACCGATTATCGCCATTGGTCACGACCAGGATGGCAACATAAAAGGGGCTACAGTAATTGAAGTCCGAGAGGAAATTTTCCGGCTGGCAGATGAAGATGAGAAAATCAGTCAGGAGTTTTTCCAGGCTGAGACTCCGGAAGCAGAAGCGGAAATCCGTAACCGCAAATTCGGGATTGCCCAGGAATTTACCGCTTTATGTAAAGCAATTGAGCTCGTCTAGACTTTATGCTAAAATTAAAAAATGATGCCAGTGGTTAAGGAGGCATCCTCCTTAACCATTTTTTGCGAGGGAGGGTATTACATGGGCTTTTTTAGCAAGTTAAAAGAAAGTCTGGCCAAAACCAGGCAGGTTTTCGTAGAAAAAATTGAGACTTTATTAACGGGATACCGTAAACCCGATGAGGAGTTTTTCGAAGAGCTGGAAGAAGCTCTGATTCAGGCAGACGTGGGTGTGACTACTTCCATGCAGCTCGTAGAAAAACTGCAGAAGATATGCAAAGAAAGGCGCATTGAAGATGCATCACTATTAAAAGATGTGCTTGCTGAAGAAGTTGCCCGAATTTTAGGAGAAGAGGATATTGAGCTTAATCTGAAAGGGCAGCCGTTTTCAGTAATTCTCGTAGTTGGAGTAAATGGGGTAGGGAAAACCACAACCATTGGTAAACTAGCCTGGTTTTTAAAAAGCCAGGGCAAAAAAGTCATTCTAGCAGCAGGGGATACTTTCCGCGCCGCTGCGATTGACCAGCTGGAAATCTGGGGAAACAGAGCCGGAGTAGAAGTGATCAAGCACCAGGAAGGCAGTGATCCGGCGGCAGTAGCCTTTGATGCTATGCAAGCTGCTAGAGCTAGAAAAGCTGATGTTATCATTATTGATACAGCCGGGCGGCTGCATAACAAAGTTAATTTGATGGAAGAATTGAAGAAAATTAAACGAGTGATTCAACGAGAAGTTCCGGATGCCCCCCACGAGGTTTTGCTGGTACTGGACGCTACTACAGGACAGAATGCAGTAAACCAGGCCAAGATCTTTGGTGAGGCTGCCGGAGTAACAGGGATTGTCCTTACCAAGCTGGACGGCACTGCCAAGGGTGGAGTGATAATTTCCATTAAAAACGAGTTAAAAGTGCCGGTGAAATTCATTGGCATCGGGGAGAAGATGGAGGACTTGAGGCCCTTTGCCCCCCAGGAATTTGCCTCTGCCCTCTTTGACCGAAGTGATGCAAAGGAGATGTAGAAAAATGGCGATTGAAGTAGCGATAATTGGGGGAACGGGAGTTTATGATCCCCGCCTGTTTAGCGATTTACGAGATGAGTTGCTGGAAAATGAATATGGCACTACCAGTGTAAAAATAGGACTTTACAAAGGCAAGGAAATAGCATTCCTGAATCGCCATGGGGCTGGACATTCTGTGCCCCCCCATCTGGTAAATTACCGGGCAAATATTAAGGCTTTAAAGGATCTGGGAGTTCAGAGGATTTTTGCAACAGCTGCAGTGGGTTCCCTGAAACAGGAATTCCCTCCCGGTGCTTTTGTCCTGGTAGATCAATTCCTGGATTTTACCAAACAGCGGGAATCCACCTTTTTTACCGGGGGCGAAAAAGGGGTTATTCATATTGATATGACTGAACCCTATTGTCCCCACTTGCGAGAAATCATCGCTCAGGCTGCAAGCAGAAAAGGCATCGAAATAGCCAAAGGCGGGGTGTATGTTTGTACTGAAGGGCCTCGCTTTGAAACCCCGGCGGAAATACGCATGTACCGTAGCTTAGGTGGAGATCTGGTTGGCATGACTTCCGTTCCGGAAGTGGTTTTGGCGCGAGAAGCGGAAATTTGCTATGCTACAATTGCCATGGTGACTAACTTTGCAGCTGGAATATCGCCCACTCCTTTAACTCATACGGAAGTACTGGAAACGATGGCCCAGAATGCAAGCAAGTTGCAAACCCTATTACTGGAGGTTATGGATAATCTACCCCAGGAACGGAATTGTAGCTGTGGCCGGGCTATTTCGGATCTGGGCAGTTTGTAAAGGAGGCAATTGTTGTGGAGAGCTTACGCTGGCGAGAAGGGATATTGGAGATACTGGATCAAACCAGGCTTCCATTAACCATCGAATATGTACAATCCTCGGACTATCTGGCGGTAGCCAATGCCATTAAATCTATGCAAGTGCGCGGTGCGCCGGCTATAGGATCGGCGGCTGCCTTTGGCTATGCCATGGGGGCCCGGGAACATCAAAACCTGCCCAGAGAGCAATTTCTGGCGGAAATGCAAGAGGTGAAACAGGTCCTGGCCAGCACCAGGCCTACAGCTGTTAACCTGTTCTGGGCCTTAGATCGTATGGAGAAGAAACTGCTAGAGGTATCCCACTTGCAGCCTGCAGAAATAGCCGACATTCTTCTGGAGGAGGCTAAAGCTATACACCAGGAAGATCTGGAGTTGAATCGCCGTATGGGTGAATATGGACAACAGCTGATTCCCTCCGGAGCCCGTATTCTTACCCACTGTAATGCAGGGGCCCTGGCAACAGCAGGGTTTGGTACTGCCCTGGGGGTAATCAGAGCTGCCCATGCTGCTGGCAAACAGGTACAGGTTTATGCTGATGAAACCAGACCTTTGCTGCAGGGGGCTCGCTTAACTGCCTTTGAACTTATGCAGGATGGGATTCCGGTTACCTTAATTACCGATAATATGGCCGGTTATCTGATGCGGCGGGGAATGGTTGATCTGGTCATAGTTGGTGCAGACCGCATTACTGCCAATGGCGATGTGGCCAATAAGATTGGTACTTATGGCTTAGCTGTTTTAGCCAAAGAAAATAAGATTCCATTTTATGTGGCGGCACCATATTCCACAGTGGACTTGACTTTGGCTTCCGGAGACGATATACCTATCGAAGAAAGAGATCCCCGGGAAATAACTCATATATGCGGCCAGCGGATTGCTCCCGAAGGGGTAAAAGTCTTTAATCCAGCCTTTGATATTACTCCCAATTATTTGATTGATGCCATTATTACCGAAAAAGGAATTATCAGAAAGCCCTATAAAGTCAATTTGCAAAAAACATATGGGGAGGGAGCAAAATGAATTATCTAGTCAGAGATATCAACCTGGCGGAAAATGGCGCAAAAAAAATTGCCTGGGTTAAAGAACACATGCCGGTATTAAATGAAATCCGTAAGGAATTTGAACGGGATAAACCTTTTAATGGAAAAAGAGTTGCCATTTCCATGCATTTAGAAGCCAAAACTGCTTACCTGGCTCTGGTTTTGCAAGCCGGGGGCGCAAATGTTAGCATCACAGGCTCTAATCCCCTCTCCACTCAGGATGATGTAGCAGCAGCACTGGCGGCACAAGGTTTACAGGTATTCTCCTGGTATAATGCTACTCCTGAGGAATACAAACAGCATTTATTGATGGTACTGGACACCCGGCCGGATATTATTATAGATGATGGTGGCGATTTAATGCATTTAATTCACACAGAAAGGCCGGAATTGGCTAGCTCCATTATCGGTGGTTGTGAAGAAACTACTACCGGTGTCTTGCGCCTGCGGGCCCTGGAAAAGGAAAACCGCCTGCCCTTTCCTATGATCGCTGTTAATGACGCCTATAGTAAATATTTGTTTGACAATCGTTATGGGACCGGGGAGTCAGTCTGGACAGGGATTATGCGAACTACTAATCTGATAGTTGCAGGTAAGACAGTGGTCGTTATTGGTTATGGCTGGTGTGGGAAAGGGGTAGCGATGCGAGCTAAAGGCCTGGGGGCCAAAATTATTATTTGTGAGGTTGACCCCATCAAAGCCATTGAAGCCCATATGGATGGGTTCCAGGTAATGACCATGGATGAGGCAGCGGCTTTAGGAGATGTGTTTATTACAGTTACCGGTTGCAAGGATGTAATCCGGCGCTGGCATTATGAAAAAATGAAAAACGGGGTACTGCTGGCCAATGCCGGACACTTTGATGTGGAAATCAATAAACCGGAGTTGAATGAACTGGCAATAAGCAAACGGGTAGTACGCAAAGATATTGAAGAATTTACGCTGGCAGATGGTCGGAAGTTATATCTACTAGCAGAAGGACGACTGGTTAATCTGGCAGCGGGTGATGGCCATCCTGCCGAAATTATGGATACTTCCTTTGCCTTGCAAGCTCTGTCAGCCCGTTATCTAGTGGAAAATGGCACCAAACTGGAGAAAAAAGTATACCTGGTTAGTCCGGAGATTGATAGGAGAGTAGCAGAATTAAAACTGCAGTCTCTCGGAATTACCATAGATAAATTGACACCGGAACAGGAAGCCTATCTTTATGGCTGGCAACATGGTGAGTAAACACTGGAAGGAGCACATTTATGTTTGGCTGGATGGGCAAAATTATTCGTATCGATCTAGACAATTATGAAGTAAAGGTAGACACAATTGTTGAAACAATTTACCGGCAATATATCGGGGGCAGGGGACTGGGAACTTATCTCCTTTACCGGGAAACGGATCCCGGTTTGGATCCCTTAAGTCCCCAGAACCCTTTAATTTTTACCGTTGGGCCCCTGACCGGAACGAAAGTACCAACTTCCGGTAGATTTAGTCTATCCACTAAGTCGCCATTGACTGGAACCATTTTTGATTCCAATGCTGGTGGGGTCTGGGGGGTTAAGTTCAAACGCTGTGGCTTCGATGCCCTGTATATCAAAGGGAAGGCAGCAGAGCCGGTATATATAGTAATCAAGAATGACCAGATTCAAATAAAAGCTGCTGCTGAGCTCTGGGGAAGAGATACCAGGGAAACTACTGAATTGCTAAAACAAAAGGAAGGCAGTCAGGTAAGTGTAGCCTGTATTGGCCCTGCTGGAGAAAACCTGGTAAAATATGCAGCTATCATTAACGACTATAGCCGGGCTTTGGGGCGCGGTGGTGTGGGAGCAGTTATGGGAGCCAAAAATCTCAAAGCCATAGTAGTTGATGGAGAGAAGAAGGTTCCTGTAGCAGATCCTGAGCGCCTGGATTTTGTGGTTTATGAAACTAATAAATGGCTAAAGGCTAATCCTATTACTTCCCAGGGACTCCCGGAATTTGGCACTGCAGTGCTGGTCAATCTTTTTAATGAACTGGGCATTTTACCCACTCGTAATTTTCAGCAGTCACAGTTCGAAAGGGCGGAAGATATTTCGGGAGAACGGCTAGCAGAAACCCTGACTATTAAGAGAAGTGGCTGTTATGCCTGTCCTATCCAGTGTTCCCGGGTTACTAAAGTAGGTGAACAATCAGGGGAAGGACCGGAGTATGAGACCATCTGGTCTTTTGGCGCTCAGTGTGGGATAGCTGACCTGGAGCTCATAACCCGGGCAAATTATCTCTGTAATTTGCTGGGTTTGGACACTATCTCTACAGGTAGCACCATTGGCTGTGCAATGGAACTGGCAGAAAAAGGGCATCTGACCGAGGATCTGGCTTTTGGTTCCCGGGAGAAAATACTGGAACTGATTGAATTTATCGCTTATCGACGGTCAATTGGAAATGACCTGGCGGAAGGCAGCAAAAGACTGGCAGAAAAATATGGAGCTCCCGAACTGGCTATGCAAGTAAAAGGCCTGGAGATGCCGGCCTATGATCCCAGGGGCACCCAGGGAATGGGACTGGCGCTGGCTACATCCAACCGCGGTGCCTGTCATTTACGAGCCTATATGGTAGGACCGGAAGTGCTGGGGGTACCGAAACTGGTAGATCCTTATAGCCCGGCAGGGAAGGCGGGGTTAACAATTAATTTCCAGAACATCAATGCCGCTATGGACACCCTGGTACTCTGCCGCTTTATTGGACTGGCGGTTTCAGAAGAATACTTTGCCCGCTTGCTGACTGCAGTGACAGGTATCAATTATCAGCCTCAGGATTTGCATATCATCGGGGAACGCATCTGGAACCTGGAAAGGCTATTTAATCTTAAAGCCGGCTTTAGCGCAGCTGATGATACTCTTCCCCCAAGACTTTTAAAAGAACCAGTTCAATCGGGACCTGCTGCCGGTATGGTGGTACAGTTGGAAACCATGGTAAGGGAATATTACCATTATCGGGGCTGGGACAAGCAAGGAGTGCCCACTCCCGCCAAATTAAGACAGTTAGGACTGGAGGAAGACCATAGTGCTTAATATGTTCCAGTTGGTAGGCCGGGACCTTTTTCAATCGGGATTAAACAATTCCCATAGTGGAAACTTAAGTATCAGGCAGGGAGACCGGATAATTATTACCCGTCGCGGAGCAATGCTGGGACATTTAACAGAGCGGGACCTAATTGAAACTGGGCTGGAGAAAAATGATTGCCATATTACCCTGGCGTCAACAGAAATTCGGGTCCACCGGGCCATTTACCGCAATACAGCGGCCCTGGCTATTGTCCATGCCCATCCGGTGTTTGCAACAACCCTGTCACTTTTGGAAGATGAGATTATACCTGTGGACTCAGAAGGAGCCTATTTGTTGCATAAAATACCAGTATTGAGTGTGGAACATACAGTGGGCTCACAGGAAGTTGAACAAAAACTCCCTGACTTATTGAAGGAATACAAGATTGTGATGGTTCGCGGCCATGGCAGTTTTGCTATTGGTCAATTGCTGGAAGAAGCCTATCAATTAACTGCCAGTCTGGAACACAGCTGTAAGATAGCTTATTACACTCGCTTATTAAAAGAAAGGGAGAATCCGAAAGCTAAAACGAAGCAGCTGGCCCAGTGGTAGAAAAGGAGGGTGCTTTATGGGCAGTTTATTAATTAAAAACGCAACTGCTATATTGCCAATGACTGGGCCGGATCAGATTTTGTACAATGCTGATCTGGCCATTGAAGGCAAGGAAATCAAGTATGTCGGAAACGTGCCCGCTGAATTTCAACCCGATACAGTAATAGATGCCAGAGGCAAGGTCGTTATGCCGGGTCTGGTTAACTGTCACAACCATGCCGCAATGACGCTGCTGAGGAGTTATGCTGATGATTTACCATTAATGGAATGGCTACAGAAAAAAATCTGGCCAATCGAGGCCCATCTAAATAGTGAAGATGTATACTGGGGTTCATTGCTGGCCTGTGCTGAAATGGTTAAGAGTGGAACTACCCTCTTTGCTGATATGTATTTTGAAATGGGCAGAGTGGCTGAAGCTGCTCAGGTAGTAGGAATCAGAGCTAATTTGGCTCGGGGCATGATCGGCTTTGGACCGAATGCAGAGCGGGCCATTAATGAATCAGTAGAGCTGGTAGAATGCTGGCATTGCAAGGCAGATGGCATGGTCAAGGTTATGCTTGGACCCCATGCACCTTATACCTGCCCACCCGAGTATCTGGAACGGGTAATGAAACTGGCTGATGATCTAAAAGTAGGTATCCATATTCACCTGGCAGAAACTAAAGCCGAAGTGGAAGAAATTAAAGAAAAATACGGCACCACTCCTGTTAAATTGATGGACCAGATTGGTCTCTTTAAGGGACGGCAGGTTCTGGCCGCGCACTGTGTCCATTTAACTGATGAAGAGATGGAAATACTGGCTAACCATAAAGTTGGAATTGCGCATAATCCGGAGAGCAACATGAAGCTTGCTTCTGGAGTGGCCCCAGTTCCCCGCCTCCTGGAGTTAGGGGCTGTGGTTGGCCTGGGGACAGATGGGCCTTCCTCTAACAATAACCTGGATCTAATGCAGGAAATGAGAAGCGCAGCTCTACTACATAAAGTTTTTACCATGAACCCTACGGTGTTGCCTGCTTACACAGCTCTGGAGATGGCTACGGTTAAAGGTGCTCAGGCCCTTGGCTACGATAATCTGGGGCAGTTGCAACCAGGATACCTGGCTGATATCATCTTAATCGATCTGGAGAAGCCCCATTTATACCCGCGCCATGACCTGATAGCCAATCTGGTCTATTCGGCTACTGCAGCAGACGTAGATACGGTGATTGTTAACGGTCGAGTCATCATGACCGAACGCAAACTTCTTTTTGTTGATGAAAAGGAAGTTATTGAGAGAGCAGAAGCCCGGACGAAGGAACTACTGGCCCGGGCTGCCAGCGAAAAATAGGGAAAAGTAGCCTGTCCCGTTGGGGCAGGCTTTTGCCGTTTTATAAAAGGAGTGATATAATCATAGTGATTCATTGACAGGAGGTAGCTCATGAAAAAAGCGGTTCAATGGACAAAATGGCTGTACAGGTATATCGTGGAAGTTATGCCTCAGGTAGAACAAAGGCTTGCTAACTGGAAAGAGCTAGCGGAAAGAATGCCCGAAAATTTATTAAAAACTCAAGCTCTAGCAAGCATTGAACATAAAAAGTTCCACTGTATTGGAGGGGCAGTTTTTGCCCTTTATCCAGGGGCCAGGCAGCAGGAAGTGCTTGATTTTATAGTTGCCTTTCAGACAATCAGTGATTATCTGGATAATCTCTGTGATCGGGCCCAGGTAATTGAAGAGCAAGCTTTTCGGCAGTTGCATTATGCCATGCTGGATGCAATTAGGCCGGCAGCAGCCAGTCGTGATTATTATCTTAATTATCCTGTAAAGAATGATGGCGGTTATTTAAACCAGCTGGTTACGACCTGTCAAAAGGCATTAAAGAGTTTGGGCTGGGATGAATCCAAAGCTCACCTAGCAGCAGAGTGGGTTACCTTATACAGTGAACTTCAGATCTATAAACACCTGGATTGGTCAGTGCGGGAAAAAAAGTTAGAGACATGGGCTAGAGAAGCTGGAAAGAGTTACTGGAATCTATATCCCATGGAATTTGCGGCTGCTACAGGTTCTACCCTGGGAGTGTTTGCTCTGGTAGCAGGCTTGGAGCCACAAGAAGCGAGTTATTATTTTCCCTGGATTACGGGTTTACATATACTTTTAGATTACTATATTGACCAGGAGGAAGACAAAAAAGAGGGAGATCTGAATTTTCATTTTTATTATGCGACTGATGCGGAAAGGGAAAAACGCTTGATTCTGTTTTATAAAAATGCTAAAGATTCAATTAACAAGCTCCAGTATAATAGTTTTCATGAGCTGGTGATTACGGGGTTACTGGCTATGTATCTTTCAGATCCCAAAACGAATGTACCGACTCTAATGTCGGGAAGACAATTAATATTAAAGGAAAGTAGCCTGGAAGCTCAAATTTTACATACCCTTTGTGTATTTTTAAGAAAAGCTGGCAAGTTGTAGGGAGCTGATATTATGAGCTTATTGCTAACCCTGTTTGAGAGGTTAACAGTAGTAGTAACGATAGCTTACCTTTTTTCACGTACCCCCTTGTTTCGGAGATTGTTACGCCAGGATTTGACCTGGCGAGAAAAAGGGGGGATGGTGATTATTTTTGGGATAATCACCATTCTGGGCACTTATTATGGTATTCCAGTCAAAGGTGCCATCGCCAACTCCCGCGCAGTAGGAGCCATAGTGGCCGGTTTGCTAGGGGGACCAGCAGTAGGAGCTATAACTGGCCTTATCGGAGGAATTCACCGCTGGTCTCTGGGAGGATTTACGGGTTTTGCCTGTGCTGTTTCCACTACAATAGAGGGACTGTTAGGAGGCCTGGTCAATAAATACTGGCCCAAACAAGCGATGGACTGGCGAGTAGGTTTTGTTACCGGCTTCATTGCTGAATCTTTACAGATGCTGATCATTCTTGCTTTAGCCCGTCCTTTTGTTTCAGCTCTTGATCTGGTGAAAGTAATAGCAGCACCAATGACTATTGTCAACGCAGCTGGGATTGCTATTTTTATTATGATAGTCCGCCAGAGTTTTCAGGAACAGGAACGAATAGCTGCCTTTATGGCACAACTGGCCCTGAAGATTGCTAATTATACTTTGCCTATTTTACGCCATGGACTGACTATCCAATCTGCCGGGGAAGTTGCTCAGATAATTTTAAGAGAAACCGGTTCAGCAGCGGTAGCGATAACTGACCGGGAAAACATTCTGGCACATGTAGGTGCCGGCAGTGACCATCATCTACCAGGTCAGCCTATCCAGACAGAGGCAACCCGGATAGTAATTGAAACTGGTCAAACCAAAATTGCTGGTAGCAGGCAGGAAATCGACTGTTCCCATCCGACCTGTCCTTTAAATACAGCGGTAATAGTTCCATTAAGGCAAAATCAACAGGTAGTAGGTACTTTGAAAATCTACCATCGTACCAACAAACCTGTAACAGAAGTGGAAATAGAATTTGCCAATGGTCTAGCCCACCTTTTTTCCACCCAGCTGGAGCTGGCGGAACTGGAACGGCGTTCTCAATTACTGGCTGATGCTGAAATAAGAGCGTTACAGGCCCAGATTAACCCTCATTTTTTATTTAATGCCCTTAATACTATTATGTTATTTTGTCGTACCGATCCAGAAAAAGCGAGAGGTCTATTGGCGCAGTTAGGCGACTATTTTCGCAAAAATCTTCAGGATAACAAACGACTGGTGGATATCAGAGAGGAAATCGAACACGTAAAAGCCTATTTAGCGATTGAGGAGGCCCGTTTTGGCCATCGCATTACTATAACCTGGCAGATTGATCCTGAATTGAGACCGGTAAAGATTCCCCCGTTAACTCTACAACCATTAGTTGAAAATGCCCTGCGTCATGGATTGTTGCCCAAACGGGGTTTTGGCAATTTGCAAATAGGTATTAAACAAGAGCGGAACCAGGCACTGGTCTGGATAGAAGATGATGGCGTAGGGTTCAATCAAACAAAAAAAGAATCAGATGGGAGTGGAATGGGGCTGAAAAATGTGGATGCCCGTCTGCGTAGCTGGTTTGGCCCGGAAGCGGGGTTAAAGATAATTAGTCCATTGCCAGGTCAGACTTATGGAACCAGGGTGGAGTTTGTTATACCGGAAGGAGTACAAAAATGAAAATCAGGGTACTAATAGTCGATGATGAACTGCCAGCTAGACAAGAGTTAAAATTCCTGCTAAAAGATTATCCCGAAATTGAAGTAGCAGGGGAAGCTGATAGTGGACAGGAAGCCCTTGAACTGGCACAACAACTGGAGCCAGAACTGGTTTTTTTGGATATTCAGTTACATGACATGTCCGGACTTGAAGTAGCAAAATTTCTGGCAAGGCTAGTACCCCGGACCAGAGTAATTTTTGTTACAGCATATGACCAGTATGCGATCGAGGCTTTTGAACTTCATGCCCTGGATTATTTGCTGAAACCGGTGAATAAAATAAGATTACAAAAAACTATCCAGGAATGGAAAAATATCAAAGCCGTTAATGAGCATTATCAAATTTTAAAAGAAACAATAGAACATCTACAAAAAGGGAAAAAGACAAAAATCCCTGCAATAAAAGATGGAAGGATTTTGTTGATTAACCAGGAAGATATTCTCTATATCAAAGCAGAGGGCAGGAATGCCGTTGTCAGGGTTGAGGGCCACGATTTTCCAACGAATTTCTCACTATATGAAATTGCCCAGAAACTCAACCAGGATAGTTTTCTAAAGGTTCATCGCAGTTATATAGTTAATCTGGAAGCTATCGTGGAAATCGTCCCCTGGTTTAAAGGTACTTACAATCTGATCTTTAGAGATAAAGAGGCAGAAGTAGTTCCTGTCAGCCGATCCTACGTCAATGAATTTAGAGAAAAACTAGGGCTTGTTTAGACCATTTCGTGTCGATTTTAGGACATTTTATGTCGAAAATGCTGTCGAAAAGGCGGTATGGCAGTACACTGAAAATGCAATTATAAGTGTTTTTGCTGGAGGTGTACTGATATGCACGCACTAACTCTTGTTTTGACGGCAGCTCTGGTTTTAATTTTAGCGTATCGGTTTTATGGTGCTTTCATTGCTGCCAAAGTTCTGGCCTTTGACGGTGAACGCACCACGCCCGCCCATCGCTTTAATGATGGTAAAGACTATGTTCCCACCAATAAATGGGTTGTCTTTGGCCATCATTTTGCGGCGATTGCCGGGGCTGGACCACTGGTTGGCCCCGTGCTGGCAGCACAATTTGGCTATTTGCCCGGTTTCCTCTGGATTCTGATCGGTGCTGTGCTGGCAGGGGCGGTTCACGACATGGTAATCTTATTCGCCTCTGTTCGTCATGATGGAAAATCCCTGTCAGACATTGCTCGCGCTGAAGTAGGACCAGTTACTGGCTTTGCAACCGGGATTGCCATTTTGTTGATTATCCTTATTGCGATGGCCGGATTGGGGATTGTTGTAGTAAATGCCCTGTTCCAGAATGCCTGGGGGGTATATACCGTAGGCATGACAATTCCCATTGCAATTTTCATTGGTTTATATATGCATAAATGGCGTCCTGGAAAAATTGGTGAGGCTTCCCTGATCGGTACGGCTTTGATCATGCTGGCGGTAATAACTGGTCCCTATATTAAAAATTCTGGTTTCGCCAGCTGGTTTATCTTTTCTGAGAACGCTTTAAAGATCTTGCTGCCAACATATGGGTTCCTGGCAGCTGCGCTTCCAGTTTGGCTGTTGCTGGCCCCCCGGGATTATTTAAGCTCTTACCTTAAGATCGGCACCATCTTGGCCCTGGCGCTGGGGATCATTATTGTCAATCCGGAAATTCATATGCCGGCAACCACCAAGTTCGTTGCTGGAGGCGGTCCGATCATTCCCGGTAAGGTTTGGCCTTTTGTTTTCATCACCATCGCCTGTGGAGCTATTTCGGGTTTTCATGCTCTGATTTCCTCAGGTACTACTCCTAAAATGATTAATAACGAAAAGGACATTCAACTGGTCGGTTTTGGCAGTATGCTGGTTGAAGCTTTTGTTGGTGTAATGGCTTTAATTGCTGCCACAGTTCTTCTGCCTGGCGATTATTTTGCCATCAACACCAAACCTGAAGTTTTTGCCAAACTGGGGATGCAAATTGTTAACCTGCCGGAGCTATCCAGATTGGTTGGCGAAGAAGTGGCGGGTCGGCCCGGCGGTGCTGTATCACTGGCTGTAGGTATGGCCTATATTTTCTCCAGCATACCTGGATTAAAACATCTGATGGCTTACTGGTATCAGTTCGCCATCATGTTCGAAGCACTCTTTATTTTAACAACCATTGATGCCGGTACCAGGGTAGCCCGTTATATTTTGCAAGATTTTGCCAGAGTCAAAAACCCCAATGCCCCCTGGAACGTCATCATCACCAGTGCTATCGTTTCCTTTGCCTGGGGATACTTGATTTACGGTGGTGAAATTAAGACCATCTGGCCAATCTTCGGGGTTTCCAACCAGTTATTAGCAACTCTGGCTCTGGCAATCGGCACTACTATCATTCTTAAGAAAAGCGGAAAAATATCATACGCTTTGATTACTTTCGTGCCGATGGTTTTCCTGGCCATTACAACAATTACTGCTGGACTAACTACAATGATCAACGTCTATCTACCGAAAGGGATGTACTTGAATACCGGGCTAAGTATCTTGATGATTTCACTGGCTGCTGTTATTTTGCTGGATTCCTTCCGGCGCTGGTTCCAGATCATCAAAACCGGTGAAAGATCATCATTACTGCAATAACTTTATTCTGCAAGGGGGGCAGCCGTAATGGTAACACTAGAACCTGAGGTAGTAAAATATCTAAACAGAAAGGGAGTAAAGGCCATTACTATTGAAGCCCCCAATTCTGTTCACTCCTGTTGTGGGGAGTTCTGTTTCGAACCGGGGATCAGGCTAGGTGCTCCGATAGGGAAACAAGAAGACTATTTGTGTTTTGTCAGTAATAACATTGAAATTTATTACCATCAGGAGCTGCCAAGGAAGCCAGTTATAATTGAAAGGCAATCATGGGGACTATTTTCAACTCTGCACATCAAAAACTGGAGAATCTTATAAAAAAGAGGGTGTCAAGTAAAATTGCTTGACACCCTGATCTTTTTTGTGTAGAATTAGTAAGGAACAAAGGTGGGGAGCCTAATGGTGATACCGTTTGAACAAAGGGACTATATCAGTCTGCTTTTGTCCTTTTATAGTGACTTTCTGACGGACAAACAAAAACTGGTCATGGAGTTATACTATGATGAGGATTTAACACTAACGGAAATCGCAGAACAATTGGCTGTTTCCCGGCAGGGTGTACATGATCTTTTAAAACGCTCCCTCAAACAATTGGAAGAACTGGAACAGAAGCTGGGTTTGGTTGCCAGATATAATCAAGTAAAAACAATGGTTGAAAAAATTGATCAACAACTGGCTGCTGGTCAAATCGATGAGGCTCGCACATTGGTGAAAAAATTACTGGCGTTTTTTTAAAGGCAGGTGTAAAACCATGGCTATTTTTGAAAATCTCAGTGAACGTTTGCAGGCAGCATTTAAGCGGCTGCGCGGTAAAGGCAAGGTTACTGAAGAAGATGTTTCTGAAGTGATGCGCGAAATCCGGGTGGCACTTTTAGAAGCAGACGTAAGTTATAAAGTAGTTAAAGATTTTATAAAAAAAGTAAAGGAACGCGCTGTTGGACAAGAAGTTTTAGCCAGTTTAACACCGGCTCAGCAAGTGATTAAAATAGTCCATGAAGAACTGATAGAACTTCTAGGTGGTATACAAAGCCGGTTAACTACTGCTCCCAAGCCCCCTACAGTTATCATGCTGGTTGGTTTACAGGGGGCAGGGAAAACCACAAGTGCTGGCAAGCTGGCCAATTTATTGCGTAAACAAGGCAAAAAGCCCCTGCTGGTTGCTGCTGATATTTATCGACCTGCTGCTGTTAAACAGTTGCAGGTTTTAGGAGAGCAACTACAAATACCTGTGTTCGCTATGGGGACCTCAGTTAGCGCAGTCAATATAGCAAAAGGGGCCCTTGAATATGCGGCATCTCATGGTCGAGATATGGTGATAATCGATACGGCGGGAAGATTGCATATTAACGAGGAATTGATGCAGGAGCTTCAGGATATCAAAGCCGCTATCAAACCCCATGAGATATTGCTGGTTGTTGATGCGATGACCGGTCAGACAGCTGTAGAAGTGGCTGAGACCTTTAATGCCCAGCTGGGTATCGATGGTGTTATTATGACCAAATTGGATGGTGATGCCAAAGGGGGAGCAGCTCTTTCAGTTCGGGCTGTTACCGGTAAACCAATAAAATTTGCTGGCATGGGCGAAAAACTGGATGCTCTGGAACCTTTTTACCCGGATCGACTGGCATCACGGATCCTGGGTATGGGAGATGTGCTGTCTCTAATCGAAAAGGCACAGGCTGCTTTTGACCAGGCGGAAGCGGAAAAACTGCAGGAAAAGATGCGAAAAGCAGAATTCACCCTGGAAGATTTCCTGAACCAGATGCAGCAGATGAAAAAACTGGGGCCGCTGGAGAATATTCTAAGCATGCTGCCTGGCATTGGAGGTAAAGAGCTGAAAGAATTACAAAAGCAGATTAATCCCAAAGAAATGGCGCGTGTAGAAGCCATCATCCTATCCATGACCCCTCAGGAAAGAGCAAAACCGGAAATTATTGACTCCAGTCGTAAGAAGCGTATTGCCAGAGGTTCAGGCACTCGTGTACAAGATGTAAATAAACTTTTGGAGCAATTTAAACAGGCGAAAGCGATGATGAAACAATTCGCTCAGCTGGAGAAGAAAATGAAGAAAAAAGGCGGTATTAAATTGCCGTTCTTTAAATAGAGAAATCGATATTCTGACAAGGAGGTGAGACTAGTGGCTGTAAAAATTCGCTTAAAGCGGATGGGTTCCAAGAAAAATCCCTTTTATCGGGTAATCGTGGCTGATTCCCGTTCTCCCCGGGATGGCCGTTTTATCGATGAGCTGGGTTATTATAACCCGACTACCCAACCGGCACAAATCAAGATTGATGTAGAAAAAGCTAATGCCTGGTTGAACAAAGGGGCTCAACCCACCGATACTGTTAAGTCCTTGTTTAAAAAGGCTGGTGTTCAGAAATAGGAGGTGCCACCATGAAAGAACTGGTGGAAACCCTGGCTAAGGCCCTGGTAGAACAGCCCGATCAGGTTACTGTGCTTCTCAAGGAAGATGGTGATGAAATCAACATCAGCCTTAGTGTAGCCCCTGATGATATGGGGAAAATTATCGGTAAGCAAGGCCGAATTGCTAAGGCATTGCGGACTGTTGTTAAAGCAGCTGCTACCAGGGAAGGCAAAAAGGTAAACTTGGATATCCTGTAGAGCAGGGGGCCCGTGGGCCCCTTGTTCAACATCAGGAGGGATTGATTTGCAGTACCTGAATGAAATATTGATCCGCCGGCCGGTAGTGCTGAAAGTCAAAGTAACCGAGGACTTTCGCCAGCGAATGGCTTCGGAAGTAAGAGAAAATCTTAATAGGTTGGATTTGGAATTGCAGCAGCTGGATTTTCTGGTCAAAAGGAACCCTCAGCAGCAAAAAAGATATGAATTGGAAAAACAAAAATTACTGGATCAGAAACAAAACCTCATTCAAAAACTTAAAGAGATTAGCAATTGGACTGTAGGTGAAGAAATCTATCAAGGTACAGTTGAATCTCTGGCCACTCTGCAAATTGGCCAATCTTTTAGCTCCCTTTATGGGGTAGAAGTTGTACTGGAAGATGATCAGGTGATAGCCATTAGACAGCATGAATGGCGGAGGGACTCCAATGAATAATGAATTTATTGCCATTGGGAAAATAGTCAATACCCAAGGACATCGTGGTGAAGTTCGCGTAATTCCTATGACGGATTTTCCGGAACGGTTTTATGAAATGGAAGAGGTTTTAGTACAACAAAATGGAAAAACCCGGGCATTCCATATTGACTCTGCCCGTCCGCATAAACAATTTATTATAGTTAAATTTCGAGAGATCGTTGATATGAACGCAGCTGAACGGCTAAAAGATGCTTATATTGTCATTACCAGGGACCAATTGAAAGAACTACCTCCTGATACCTGGTATATCCATGATTTGCTGGGAATGACGGTTATTACTGATACAGGGGAAAAAATTGGTACGCTGGTTGATGTCTTTTCTACAGGGGCAAATGATGTATATGTAGTCAAGCCTGCAGATGGCGGAAAAGACATTTTGCTACCAGCTATAAAAGATGTCATACTCTCAGTTGATACTGTTACTAAAACAATGACGGTCTACTTGATGCCGGGATTGGTGGATGAAGATGAAATTTGACATACTGACCTTATTTCCCGATATGTTCTGGGGACCTTTTGCCCATTCCATTATAAAAAGGGCGCTTGAAAAGGGTTTGTTAGAAATAAATACCATAAACATCCGCGATTTTACAACCGATAAACACAGAATTGTTGACGATTATCCTTATGGCGGTGGAGCCGGTATGGTCATGAAACCGGAACCAATTTTCCGGGCAGTGGATTTTATCGCAGAGAGAGATGGTCGGGTACCAGAGAATATTATACTTTTAAGCCCACAAGGGAGAAAATTTTCCCAGAATATAGCCCGCGAACTTGCGCTAAAAGAACATCTGGTTTTTATTTGTGGCCATTATGAAGGTATTGATGAACGAGTCAGAGAAGGACTGGTAACAGATCAGATTTCCATTGGTGATTTTATTTTGACCGGTGGCGAATTAGCTGCTATGGTTATTGTCGATGCGGTTGCACGGCTGATTCCGGGGGTTTTAGGGGAAGAAATGTCAGCAGCTGATGAGACGTTTTCCCAGGGGTTGCTGGAATATCCCCAGTATACTCGTCCTCGTGAATACCGGGGTTTAAAAGTACCTGATATACTTTTGTCAGGCGATCACGGTAAAATTGCCCGCTGGCGCCGGCAACAGGCATTGAAACGGACCTTAGCCTGGCGACCTGATTTATTGGAAGCGGTAACATTAAAAGAAGAGGACTACAAACTAATGGAAGAAGAAATCACTGTTGATCCCCGGCAAATTAAAGACTAGGAGGATTGGCATGGCGAAGCCAAGAGTTTTTATCGCGTTGCTACACTATCCAATTTATAACAAACACATGGAAGTGGTTACAACCAGTATCACTAATCTTGATGTTCACGATATTGCCAGAAGTGCGCGGACCTATAACGTGGAGACATACTATATTGTGCATCCGGTTCCAGCTCAGCAGGAGTTAATCAATCATATGCTGGAGTACTGGCGCAGTGGTTACGGAGCAGTTTACAATCCTGACCGTCAAGAGGCATTTCAGAGATTACAACTGATCGATACTCTCGAAGATGTAATCCAGGATATAGAGAAAAAGACTGGTCAAAAACCGGTAACCATAACTACCGATGCTCGAGTCTATCCTAACACTATCTCTTATATAAAATTGCGAGAAGAGATCCATAAGGGTGAAAAACCTTATCTCTTATTATTTGGCACCGGATATGGCATAATCAAAGAAGTAATGGAAGGGGCTGATTATATTCTAGAGCCCATTTATGGTGGAGGAGAATATAATCACCTTTGTGTCAGAAGTGCGGTATCGATTATTTTAGATAGACTTCTGGGAGAGCCCTGGTGGGGAAAATAGTGCTTGTCAAATCATGTTGCATGTGTTATAATGTGCCTTGTGGTAGTACGGGCGTTCCGCTGTCCTGACCAGGGGATATGAGCGTCTAGGCAGGAGGGAGGTTAGCAAAAATGGATTTGTTGACTATGCTGGAAAAAGAACAACTGCGTAAAGATCTTCCCGACTTCCGCCCTGGTGATACAGTTAAGTGCTATGTAAAAGTTAAGGAAGGTAACCGGGAAAGAATCCAGCTTTTTGAAGGGGTTGTGATCAGACGTCAAGGAGCTGGACTGCGCGAGACCTTTACTGTAAGACGGGTAGCTTCCGGGGTTGGTGTGGAAAGAATTTTCCCTGTTCACTCTCCTAACCTGGAAAAAATTGAAGTTGTCCGGCGTGGTAAGGTTCGCCGCGCTAAGTTGTACTACCTGCGGAAATTGAGCGGTAAGGCTGCTCGGATTAAAGAGCTGAAATAGTGTTACAAAAAGGGACTGGGTAGCCGGTCCCTTTTTGCACAGAAAGGGGCGGAAAAGGTTGGTAGAAAATACTGAAAAAAAGGAAGGGCTCTGGGAGCTACTAGAGGCACTGGCAATTGCAGTCGTTCTTGCGGCTATTATACGCTTTTTTGTCGTACAGCCTTTTTATATACCTTCCGGGTCTATGGAACCAACCCTGAAACCTGGAGACCGAATCATTGTTAATAAATTCATTTACCGGTTTACCAAGCCCCAGCGCGGAGATATAATGGTATTTAAGTTTCCACTTGATCCAAAGCGGGATTTTATTAAGCGCGTAATCGGTTTACCAGGGGATATTGTTGAGATTAAGGATAGTAATCTATATATAAACGGTAAACAAATTAAAGAACCATATTTGCCACCGGGATTACGTTTTCAGGATTTTGGGCCGGTAAAAGTGCCAGATGACCACTATTTTATGATGGGCGATAATCGGAACCACTCGGATGACAGCAGATTCTGGGGCTTTTTACCCCAAGATAATATAGTCGGCAAGGCGATGGTCATCTACTGGCCCCTGAGCAGAATCGGTATAATCGACGATTACCACGATTAAGAATAGGATGAGGAAGCATGACTATCCACTGGTATCCGGGCCATATGGCCAAGGCTAAAAATTTATTAAAAGAAACATTAAAAATAATTGATGTCATAATTGAATTAGTAGATGCCAGGATCCCGTCAAGCAGTCGCAACCCGGATTTCGATATTCTATTTGGTACAAAACCTCGACTTATGCTTCTTAACAAAAAAGATTTAGCTGATGATGTACAAACAAGAAGATGGTTGGAATATCTAAATAAATCGAGAGAAAAAAAACAGCGGGCAATTGCTATAAATACAATGAACAAAGAGGGTTATAACGAAATAGTGCCGGCTTTAAAAGACCTGGCTGCTGAAAAATTAGAAGCATTAAAAGCCAAAGGCTATCGCCATCGCCCGATCAGAGTGATGGTGGTTGGTATACCAAATGTAGGCAAGTCCTCTTTTATCAATAAACTGGTCGGTAAAACTATAGCAAAAACAGGTGATAGGCCAGGAGTGACCAGAGGACAACAATGGATCAGAATACATAAGGATATTGAACTACTGGATACCCCGGGCCTACTCTGGCCTAAATTTGCTGATCCCGAAGTTGGTATTAAGCTAGCAGCGACAGGTGCGATTAAAGAAGAAATCCTGCCAATAGAGGATGTTGTCTTATGGATAATCCAATGGTTTCTCGTCCATAAACCGGAAGCATTAAAAGAACGTTATAAACTAACTGAACTGAGTTATGATCCTTATGAGATATTACTGGCAATTGGCCGTAAACGTGGATTTTTGCTGGCCGGCGGAAAGGTAGAAACGCAAAGGACTGCGACAGTTATTCTAGATGAATTCCAGAAAGGCAAAATCGCAAAAGTTACATTTGACTTTATTTTCTGAAGGTGACGCTTAAGAGTCACCTTTTTTTGTTTTTATGCTAGTCCTAGCAATATAGTGATTATTTATGCATTTCAACGGTATCTTGTGATAATTATTTAATTAATTTTGCCATTTGACGG